>JANMVK010000554.1:0-1439 GCA_031392725.1 Pseudobdellovibrionaceae bacterium | reverse complement strand
TCGAGCGGGTGCTCGCGCAATGGCCGCTCAAATCTCCGGTGGGAGCAAAGCCGTAAAATGTATAAATTCTTAGTCGACCTATCCGAAACCTCAGACACCTTTTCCGCCTTCAACGTGTTCCGCTACATCACCTTTCGAACTTTTGTGTCGTTCTTCACCGCGTTTGTGGTGTGCTATTTAGTCGGGCCCTACTTCATCGACACTTTAAAGAAAAAACACTTCGGTCAAAACGTGCGCAATGACGGGCCGCAAACTCATTTGAAAAAACAAGGCACTCCGACCATGGGCGGCGCCTTAATCTTGCTTGGGTTAGCGGTGCCGACCTTTATGTGGGCGGATTTAGCCAATCCTCTGGTGCTCTCGGTTTTGGCCGTGACCTTCGGTTTCGGCATGATCGGCTACTGGGATGATTGGTTGAAAGTGAGCAAGAAAAATTCCAAAGGCGTAAAAGGCCGAGTGCGCTTACTCGTGGAGTTCGCCATCGCGGGTCTCGTGATCGGCACTTTGGTTAACAATGGCAACCTGCCCACCGTGGTGACCTTTCCATTTTTTAAACATCTGCATCTGGATCTCGGTTGGGGCTATATCGTGTTCGCGGCGACCGTCGTGGTCGGCTGCGCCAACGCGGTGAATTTAACCGATGGTCTCGATGGCCTGGCGATTTTTCCGGTGATTATCTGCGCCGGCACCTTGGGCATCTTCTCCTACGTGGCGGGTCACGCCCGAATCGCCGAATATCTCTCCGTGCCCTATATGGCTGGAACTGGTGAGGTTTGCATCCTCGCGGGCGCTGTTATGGCCGCTGGAATGGGCTTTTTGTGGTTCAATACCTATCCGGCCCAAGTCTTTATGGGCGACGTGGGAAGCCTGTCTTTAGGGGGTTTTTTAGGTATTACGGCGGTTATAAGCCAGAATGAGCTTTTGCTATTGGTATTGGGGGGCGTTTTTGTGGTAGAAGCGCTGTCAGTGATCACCCAAGTAATATCGTTTAAACTGACCGGTCGGCGCGTATTTAAAATGGCGCCCATACACCACCATTATGAGCTCAAAGGCTTAGATGAAACTAAAATCATCGTGCGTTTTTGGATCATCTCCATTTTGTTGGCGGTCATTTCCCTTGCGACTTTAAAGTTGCGGTAAAAAGGACTGTCCATGGAACTAAGTGAATTAACAGGCAAACGGATTCTCATTGTTGGATTAGCCAAAACCGGCGTGTCTTTGGCGCGTTTGCTCAGCAAACATGGCGCGGTCGTGACCATTTCCGATCACAAATCAAAAGCGGAATTGTCATCGCACCTTGAAATGCTCGAAGGTTTGAATGTCACCCTGGAATTGGGCGGCCACACTCCCAAAACTTTTTTGAACCAGGATTTAATTATTCTAAGCCCCGGCGTGCCGCCGCACTTAAAGATTTTTGATTACGCGCGCGCGCAGGGCGT
>JANMVK010000516.1:0-1571 GCA_031392725.1 Pseudobdellovibrionaceae bacterium | reverse complement strand
GGGCCTGCTCGAATTCCCGGCGCGAACGCCACGGACAATGCTGTGCTTTTTCTCCCTGAAGGACTGCCGGCAATTCGGCGCCCTGGCTTGACACAAAACGGACGAGTGGTGGAAAACTTTCCTCGAACGGCCCGCGCTTGCCTTTCTGGTACCAGATGAAGTGACCGATGCCGAGAGAAGCAAAGTTTTCGCCGCTATTCCAGGAGGTGAGCCCGGAGACCGTGCCGTTGCATTCGTTTTGCCAGATCTTTTTCCCGATCCGGGCGGCTTCCGCCGGCGACAGGCTAATGGCGGCGTGCCCGGGAAGAGCGGCCATCAACGCCAAAATTGCGCCGAGCGACAGGGTGCGCCCCCACGCTGCATGTGGTCTTGACGGGTAGAGTTTATCCATTAGCGTGCAACTTTCTGCGCGGGAAAGATGGGTGAGGCGCACTTCTATTCGGAAATTTAATTTTATGAAATCTTTTATTGTCGTTCTTGCCACAGTTTTGCTGGTCTTGCCGGTTTCCGCGCAAGAAAAAACCACCCAGGGCCCGCCGTTGAAGGACCTTAAAGACAAGGTCAGCTACAGCATTGGACTGAACATCGGCTTCAATTTTAAGAAGCAGAACATGGATTTGAACCCGGATATCCTGGCTTCCGGGATCAAGGATGCCATGGCGAACAAACCGCAGATGACGCAGGACCAGGTGAAGGAGACGATGGCTGCATTCGAAAAAGATATGATCGAAAAACAAAAGGCAGCGGGCGCGAAGAACGCCGCCGACGGTGAGAAGTTCCTGGCCGAGAACAAGAAAAAGGACGGCGTGAAGACCACCGCCAGCGGTTTGCAGTATAAGGTGATGAAAGAGGGGAGCGGCGCCGCGCCCGTCGCCAGTGACACGGTGACGGTGAATTATCGTGGCACGCTGCTCGATGGAACTGAGTTCGACAGTTCCTATAAGCGCAACGAACCCGCCACGTTTCCATTGCAGGGCGTGATCCCGGGTTGGACCGAGGGAGTGCAGCTGATGAAGAAAGGCGCCAAATATCAATTTTTCATCCCCTCTAGCCTGGCCTACAAAGACAAATCGCCCGGCGCAGACATTCCGCCTAACTCCACTCTGATTTTCGAAATCGACCTGCTCGAGATCAAGGCGCCGCTGGCGCCGGGCGCGGCCGGGTCGCCATCGACGTCGCCATCGCCATCGCCGGCAGCCAAGGAGCCGGAAAAGAAGTAACCTCAGCCGGCCGGAGCCAGTGGCTCCCATGGCAAGTGAGGAGCGTCTCCCCACAAATCTTCGAGGCTGTAGAATTCGCGCTTATCGCGGTGGAAGATGTGCACCACCACTTGTAGATAATCGAGCACGATCCACTGGCTCGCGGGAAATCCATCTACTGCGGCCGGTTTAATCCCGTTTTTTTCTTTCAGCCGCGCTTCGATCTCCCCCGCCACCGCTTTCAGGTGCGGCTCGGAAGTTCCGGAGCAGATCGCGAAAAAGTCCGTGAAAGTGGAAATCCCGCGCAGATCGAGGACCACGATATCTTCCGCCTTTTTGTCCGAGGCGAGCTGGGCGCAAGTGGCAGCTAGT
>JANMVK010000028.1:0-1619 GCA_031392725.1 Pseudobdellovibrionaceae bacterium | reverse complement strand
TGGAACCGGAATCGTCAACAGCAACTCGGAACCCGCGGGACAAGTGGTGCCCGCGACAAACAGCGCATCGGAAATCACGCTGAGGCCGTTGACGGCGTAAGGCTTTAAACAAATATTGTGCGGCCAACCGGCGGTGCCGATCGCGGGAGTGGTGTTAACCATATCGTAAACGCCGTAATCGGCCGAAGGGCAATTGCCCGCGACGAGCGGCTTCACATCAGCAATTGAATTATTCGGAGTCGGCTGCACCTGAGGGCCTGTCGAAGGCGCGGGTCCCGGCGCAGGAGCCGGACCGGGAGCGGGTGTCGGGCCGGGAGTCGGGTTCGGCCCAGCCGCTTGGCTGTTGCCGGATGCCGCCTTAGGGCCCATATCTTTGCTGCAGTTTTGGAATCCCAGAACGGTAACTAGAGCCAGTGAGGCGATCAGAATTATTCTCATTTTTAGACTCTCCCGAATTACATGCCAGGTCATTATGATCTCATAGGTTTTGGACCGTGGCTAAACTGTATTCACTGATGCGTCTCGAATTGGTACTAGATTATCGGATATCGATGGTCGATTTTCGAATTTTTGCGCATTGGGCTTCGGACTGAGCCTCCCCCGGCACAACAAATCTTCGTGGGAAAATCGATAATGGAGAATCGAGGAAATTTTTGTTTGCGCAAAAATTTGGTACCCGGGACAGGACTTGAACCTGCACATCTTACGATATGGGCTTCTAAGACCCACGTGTCTACCATTCCACCACCCGGGTATCGGGGTGCGCCGTTACTTTCCTGGAAGCGCAGCTTCCAGGAAAGTAACGGCGTACCTTTATAGCTTCTTCCAGTTCTTCTTCGACCATTCTTTGAGCGATGTTCGAACTGGTTTAACAGCTTTCAATTCTTTGCGGACCATGGCGACTAGTTTCGCGGGATCTGTGGTTTCACTCGCCGCTGGCACTTTCTTAGCGGCTACATGAATGTTGTTAAAATCTTTTTTAGCAACGGCGGACAATTTAATAAATCCGCTTTCCACTGCTTTATCCAAAATCGCTAAATCTTGATTCAACGCCAGTAACGTGGGCGAGTGAACTTCTAGCCCCGTAGTGCGTTCGCCTAAAACTTCTTTGGCTTCCGCTTGGCGCGAGTGTGTGGGCACCATTTTAAACGTATGCAGAATTGATTTCCAAATACCCATATGAACCGTGGTCCAGCAATCCTCAGCCAGCTTGGCGATGATGAGTTGCCCCTCCTGGATCGTGGGCTTGGGATTTTTCAGCATTTTATCAATGTCGGCTAAGTACGACATCGGCAATTTCGGCGATGAGCGCAACAGGTTCAGCAACTCGCCCATTTGTTTTTCATCGAGAATGCATTCGCCCGATTCTTCTTCACGCACGCACAAACCGGAGTATTCGCTTTCAATCTGCGAGCACTTTTTAAATGTCTGAGGCGGAGGAGTGGCCACGGTTTCCATGGTTTTAGTTTTCAGCTTCGCGATCGGGTCCGCGACCGGCGCGAACACAAATGGGTAGCGGACCTTGGCGATTTTATTGTCCGGCGGAGGAGTGAACGCCCAGTTCACTAATTTTTTGGCGATACACTGATCGAGTTTGGGTTCGACACTTTGAATGACTT
>JANMVK010000474.1:0-2059 GCA_031392725.1 Pseudobdellovibrionaceae bacterium | reverse complement strand
CTCCGGTGGCGGGCACCTGGCATGTTTTGCTCCGGGGGTATTCCTCCTACTCCGGAGCAAAACTTGCGGCTAGCTTACTTTAAAGCGGCAAGTGCGGCTGAATAATTGGGTTCATCGACGATGTCACCCACTTGTTCAGTGTAAAGAACTTTATTGTTCTCATCTAATACGATCACGGCCCGCGAGCAGAGACCTGTGAGCGGGCCATCCTTCATCAACAATCCAAAATCAGTGGCGAAGGTGCTGCGGAAACAAGACAGTGTTTCGCTGGTCTTAATTCCTTCAGCGCCACAAAAGCGGGTCTGCGCAAACGGCAGATCAGCGGAAATATTCAACACCGCGGTATTTTTGAGATCGCCGGCGTCTTTGTTGAATTTGCGAACCGAAGTGGCGCAGGTGCCGGTGTCGATGCTGGGAAACACATTTAAAACTTTGCGTTTGCCATCGTAAGTGCCAAGCGTGACTTCCGACAAATCGGCGCGGACCAGTTTAAAGTTAGGGGCGGATGCGCCTTTTTTAGGGAGCTCGCCGCTGGTGTGAGCGGGTTTACCTTTGAGAGTGATATTGGCCATTTTCTTCTCCTCGTAGAGTTGAATTACGGAGAGAACTTTATCAGGTCTTGGATCAACGCCTCAAGTTTATTCGGGGGCTGCGCGCCCATCTTGATGTAGGCGATAGTGCCGTCTTTGACAGCCAGCAGGGTGGGGATACTTTGGACTTCGAACTGTTTGGCCAAATTGACCTGCTCCTCGGTGTTGACCTTGGCAAACAGGATTTCGGGATATTTCTCGGCCGCGGCCTCAAAAATGGGTGCAAAACCCTTACACGGCGCGCACCAAGGTGCCCAAAAATCCAATAGGACCAGGCTGTGCCGCTCCGTTTCCGTATCGAAGTTATCTTCTGTTAATTCCATCAAAGGCATGGGCATATATTTGCCTATATGAATGAAATTGAGCAAGCAGGATTTGCGGTTCCTTTAGATCAAATCTCCGAAGACGCCCTGGTAGGGCTAATCCAGGAGTTTGTTTTGCGTGAGGGAACCGATTATGGTGCGGCCGAGGTATCCCTTGAAGTGAAAACCCGCCAGATTCTAGGGCAGTTGCACCGGGGCGATGTGATCGTGGTGTTTGATCCCACCGATGAAACCGTGTCGTTGCGGAGAAAGGAAGATGTGAAATGCCGTCCTTCGATATCGTCTCCAAAATAAATATGCAGGAAGTGGAAAACGGCCTCAACCAGGCCAAAAAAGAAATCGAAAACCGATTCGACTTCCGTGGCAGCAAATCCGAAATTATTTGGGATAAAAAAATCATAGTGTTCAAAGCGCCCGACGATTACAAAATGAACGCCATTAAAGACATCCTGCAAACCAAACTGCACCGCCGTGGCATCGATATTTCCTCACTCACATTTTCCGAGGTCGAAAAAATCGGCGGCAATATGATGAAGCAGCAGGTGGAGTTAAAGCAGGGGATTGATAAAGAGACGGCTAAGAAGATCAGCGCTTCCATTAAAGATTCTAAGATGAAGGTTCAGTCGCAGATTAATGATGACAAGCTCACCGTGAGTTCTAAGAGCATCGACACTCTTCAAGAGTGTATTACGTATATAAAAACTCAAGATTTTAAATTGCCGCTGCAGTTTGAAAATATGCGTGGCTAAAAATCCTATTTAACCGCGCCGCCGGTTTCGATCAAGTCGGGCGGGCCACGGGCGGGCGTGTTGAATCCATCTCTGCACTGTCTCAATAGGCTCGTGTCCTTTATGCGGCAACAGGAAATCAATTCCGCGGACTCCAGCTTGAGTGCGGCCAATTCATTGAAGGCTGGATAAGAAGGACCAACCAGTTCAATCGGCAGGGTCGTGGTTCTGCGGCCGCGCAGCTTTTCCACTGGCTCCCGGTTGGTGACCTTGGTTGGCGCCGAATTCACTAACTCTACCAAATTGACTCCGCCTGGAGTATGGGCAAAACGCAATTCGATATTATGCAAAACACCTTGATCGTTATACTTAAGCCGCCTCTCCACCGCGGCATTGCCTTCGCCAACTGTGGAAATCA
>JANMVK010000468.1:0-7455 GCA_031392725.1 Pseudobdellovibrionaceae bacterium | reverse complement strand
TGAAGTGGGCGAAGACGAAGTGCGCGAGGATCTCCCCGCCGGCGACAATGTATTCGGCTCGGAAGAAGAAGATGCGCGCCGCCGCGATTTTACCATTAATGGATTATTTTATGATCCCATCGCCGATCAGCTGATTGATTTCGCCGGCGGGGAGATCCTCGCGCACTTCGTCTTCGCCCACTTCACGGCGGAAGGTGGCCACTTCAAAATGCACATCATCCCGGCGCACGAGCACCAGGCGAAAACGCTTTCCTATAATATAACTGCGGTTAATAAGGCGCTTCACTTCTTCGGGCCGCGCGTTGGTGGCGATATCGAAATCTTTAGGATGAATTCCCAGCAGCAGATCGCGTACGCATCCGCCCACTAAGTAGGTCATAAATCCGTTTTTTTGGAGCGCGCGCACAATTCCAGTGGCGTGCGGATCAATCCAATCTTGATGGAGGTGCGGCTTTTGGGTAACGTTCATTCACACTCGATGCGGCATATTGATAAGTTCTACCACCAGATAACAGGGAATCCTTCGGGACACAAACTCGTGTTTTTACATGGCCTTATGGGCGCGGCCAGCAACTGGCGGAGCATCTCTAAAGCGTTTCACGACAAATATCATATTCTCACGTTTGATCAGCGGGGGCACGGCCGGAGTTTTCATCCTCCTGGACCCTATCATCCGAGGGATTTTGCTCAGGATTTGCGCTTGATCTTGGACGACTTGGGGTGGGATCAGGTCATTTTAGTGGGTCATTCCATGGGTGGGCGCAACGCCCTGGAGTTTGCCATGCATTTTTCGCAAAGAGTCAAAGCTCTGGTAATTGAAGATATCGGTCCCGAGGCCAACTCGAGCGCCCTTGAACGGATTGGAAAGTTGCTTAATTTAGTGCCAACCCCGTTCGACAGCCGCGATCAGGCCCGGAAGTTTTTTGAAAATGAATATCCCGCGCTCATTACTTTTTATCCTCAAGGTCATGTAGTGGCGAAGTTCCTGCTGACTAATATAGAGGAGAAACCGGGGGGAAAGTGGGATTGGCGCTTTGACCGGGACGCCGTTCTTTCATCGCTGCAACAGGGCCGCAACGAGGATCGCTGGGATGCCCTCCGCAATTTGAAGATGTCGGTTTTGATCGTGCGCGGCCAGAATTCCACCGATTTGACCCCTGAGGTATACGCCCGGATGAAAACTACACTGCCCTCGGCGACCGCTGTGGAGATCCCGGGGGCCGGTCACTGGGTACATTTTGACAAGCCGGACGCCTTTATCGCGGTCCTAAAACAGTTCTTTTTGACTAATGGTTTTGACTCCGTATACTAGGGACTAAATTAGATTTCGACATTGTGAGTCATATTCGTGAAGTTTTCTGAAATTCAGCTGCATCCAATTCTCCAGGCCAACCTTGATCAAATTCAGTTCGTCGAGTGTACGAAGATTCAAGATCAGGCCATACCGTGGATTCGTAAAGGCAAAGATCTTTCCGGATTGGCGCAAACAGGAACCGGAAAAACCGGCGCCTTTCTAGTTCCCATTATCGATCGCATTTTGAAAGCCACTCAACCGGATCCAACAGTCGCGGAATCTGAAACAGTGGCTTTTCCCGAGTGGAAGCGCCGCCAATATATTTTGGTGTTGGTGCCCACGCGTGAGTTGTGTGAGCAGGTTCAGGAGAACGCGGTTAAATTTTTAGCCAACACCGGAATGTCTTCGGTCGCGGTTTACGGCGGAACTTCCTACGACAAACAAACCGCGGCCATGAAAAACGGCGTGGAGTTTGTGATCGCAACGCCGGGACGTCTGATTGATTTATATAAAGAGCACAATGTCGATTTGGGTTTGATCCGTGGCATCGTGTTTGATGAAGCCGACCGCATGTTCGACATGGGATTTAAAGACGACATGAAATTTGTTTTGCGCCGGGTCCCTAAAGACCGCCAGTTTATGGTGTTCAGCACCACTTTGAATTTTGATGTGTTGAACACGGCTTATGAGTTCGGCGCCGATCCTGTGGAAATTAATATTTCCCGCGATCAAGCGAAAGCCGAAAACGTGAAGGACAGCATTTATCACGTCGGCCAGGATGAGAAAGCTTCGTACTTGTTGTCGGTGCTTAAGAAGCACGACCCCAAGCAGGCCATTATTTTTAGCAATTTCAAACACAACGTCGACCGCATCACGCGCTTTTTAAATAGCAACGGTGTGCCGACGGTGGGAATTTCCTCATTGCTGACGCAGGCCCAGCGCAACCGCGTGATGGAGCAATTTAAAGCTGAGAATGACCGCAATATATTAGTCGCGACCGATCTCGCGGCCCGCGGCTTGGATATTCTCGGTGTGGATTTAATTGTGAATTTTGACTTGCCTGATGATCCGGAAAATTACGTTCACCGTATCGGCCGCACCGGCCGCGCGGGAGCCACCGGCACGGCGTACTCGCTGGTCAGTGACCGCGATGTCGATGCTCTTCAGCGCATCGAAGAATATTTAAAACACAAAGTCGATGCTCTGTGGCTGGATGAAACCGAGATCATTAAAGACTATCAACCATTCCCACGCGACGAGGGCCGTTTTAATAAAGGTCCTTCATTCCGCGATCGCCCGCGCCCGAGTGGTGGAGGCGGTGGTGGA
Organism: Pseudobdellovibrionaceae bacterium; assembly: GCA_031392725.1. Classification (GTDB taxonomy): domain Bacteria; phylum Bdellovibrionota; class Bdellovibrionia; order Bdellovibrionales; family UBA1609; genus JALHOQ01. Next base: position 4,835 of record JANMVK010000468.1, on the reverse strand, counting down.
GGCGGGGACCGAGGTCCGCGCCGAGATGGACGCAGTGGACCTGGTGGCGGGGGCGGCGGAGGCCGCGACCGTGGACCAAGACGTGATGGACGCAGTGGACCTGGTGGCGGAGGCGGCGGAGGCCGCGATCGCAATCGTGGACCGCGCGATCATGACCGGCGTCCCGACCAAGTGGCGGCGCAGGGTCCAAAGCCTGTCGACACACGCCCTGATTTAAGACCCGATTTAATTCCTCCACCCCGAGCTGAGGGTGAACATAGAGATCGCACTCGCGGCCGTCATGGCGGCGGAGGCGGCGGTGGGCAAAATCGTGGACCCAGTGGCGGTGGACAACCACGCGAAGGTCAAAATCGTGACGGGCAACAACGTGATAACCGCGGACCCAGACAGCATGGCCGTGGACGTCACGGCGGTGGTGGCGGCGGCGGCGGACAACAACGCGACAATCGTGGTGGCGGACAAAACCGTGGAGGCCAAGCCGGCCGTCATGGTGGCGGTCAGCATCGCCCGCAACAAGCGCGCCCAGCCGGTCAGCCGCTTTCGGCGGGACCGGGAATTACTGCTAAAGTTTCGGGCTTTCTCAAAAAATTATTCGGTAAAGAATCCTAATCAGTTCCTTTTTGCCATCTAGATAATCTTCAAAGCTCCGTGAAAATGGACTTTTTCCAGCGGCTTGGCGTATTGGTCTCCTGTCTTTTGAGACAGGGGGAACAATGAACAAAATAATTTTAGCTTTAGCATTTACGTTTTCGGCGGGTGCTTCGGCGGCCATGACCAAACCGCTTTGCCCGGGGAATAAAAAAATGGCCAAGGAGGCCATTTTGAAATCGGCCAATAGCCGCTTCGGTGGCCCATGCAAATTGAAAGATCTCAAAAAAAATATGGATTGGCCGAGTGAGGGCCGCGAAGGCTACGGCGCCCTGGCGCAGTGTCCGAATACACCTGACCGCAAATACTCCGTGTCGATCAAAAAAGACCACAATGTGTGTACCATTAAAATTGTCAGACTCTCGCCTTTGTCGGGCGCTCAGTGTGGTCTAACCGATACTTGGGGTGGAGAAGGTGACGAAGACCAGCCATCCGGACCAAAATGGAATTTCGATGAGTCCAAACAAGTCTCGCTCGGTGATTTAACTCCGGCTCAAGCGCGCGCGCTTCCCGAAATCACCAAACAGCAAATTATCGCCTCATTTTCCGGTGAAGCGAACGATATCGAAACTGCCATTCAATTTATTAAAGAAGGCAGCGAAGCCGGTGAAGGTTACTACCGTCAATTTGAATTTAACGGTCAGAAGTTTGATGCCCTGGAATACTACCCCGGCGGCAATTCTTACGGCTCGATTTATAAACACGGCACCGTGATTGAGGTCGCGAAAAACGGCGACGGCGATATTAGTTGCGTCGAGTAATTTCAGCTTAATCCCCCTGATTGGGCCCGTGTTCACGGGCCCCTTTGTTTCACAGTGAGACATCTTCACAGAAAATCTTTTAGACATACGAATTTTACCGACGTCTCGTGCGCAACTATCAGAAACGCCGGGGGTTAGTGTGGCTTTCTCATTCTTGAATGTTCACAGACTTGCCGATTTCGGTGCAACAAGGCCAACCTATTCTCCAAGGCCCGGCACGGGCCTCGCATAAGTAATGGGTGTGTTCACTGATGATGGGAGTATCAAATGAAGACAGCAATCGTAACCTTGATTCTGATTTTTGGAGCGCAGTTCGCCACCGCGCAGGCTCCGACCAGAATGGATATCGCAAAAACTCTGAAATTAATTGATCAGGAAGTCACCAATTTCAAACATTCCACAACCAGCATGATCCACGTCCATCGCGTCATCAAAGAATCTTACGGTTCCGTGTCCCGGGGACGGCAATCCAGCGTGAATCCTTATTTGGCATCGCGGCCGGAGCTGCTCAACGATGCGGTCATTCATTTTCAATCAGCGGAATTTTATCGGAGAGGCCTGCTCAAGCCGCCGCCGGCCCGGATTCTCAATCCGGCCTATGTGAAACTCATCGGTGCTTTAAAATTGCTGGCGGCCTCAAGGGTTCCTTAAGGCGTCGCTTCGGTCCACTGGAAAGTCTTAATAATCTGATTGCAGTCTTGCACGGTTTTTTGGAAAGATTCCTTACCGTCGCGGCAAGTGAGAATCACCGCCATTTTTTCTTTCATAAACACCACTTGGCGCAACTGCTTTTGCGTTTCGCGGCTGATGATGTCGAGCAGAAACGCATTCTGTTCGTTGATCTTAATATTTTTCGCGGTGAGCACGTCAAAACCAAAGCGGGTGTAATCCTGCATCCAGCGTTTGACGTAACTTTTTAAATTTTGCGTGTTTTTCATATTGTCGAGCCGCACGGTTAGCGCCGGCTGCTGGCCGTTCACCGGAATCGGCGATTTATATATGGTCACCAATGAGGGAATGGTTTTCGGCGCCTCCGACTGGACCCAGGCGGTGCCGCTGGAATCGATGCGGAATCCCTTGGGATGAAAAAACAATCCGGGTTTTCCGGAAACAAGTTGAGAACTGCTGGTGCCGGGCATCGGCGCGGCATATGCCACCGTCCAAAAGCTTAGAGAAAAGAGGAGCATCCATGTCCACTTCATGAATCAAGAATAGACCTTAGTCTTCGGTTGAACAAGGTCCAGTTGGCGGAACGAAGGGCAGATTCACAATTCTGGACCTGTCCTTGCGGGTCAACGTGTAAGTCAGGACCTTCATATCGGGCGAAAACACGGGATAACGCCGGTCCGCGGAATCCGAGCCCACCACCATATTCGCGCATTTACTCTCGAGGTTATAGACCCAAATTTCAAAATGTCCACCAAGCGCATTGAACTGCGACCATAGCAAAAATTTGTTGTCGGGTGAGAACGCCAGATCGGCTTTGACCACCAGGTGGTCGGCGTTGATTTCCGAAGACTCCTTGCCGGATTTAAAGCGCAGTTTGGAAATACTGAAGGTCTCGTCCCACTCGATCCAGGCGTTGGCTTTTTTGTCGGTACTCGACACATAGTCGGCGGGATTGACGCCAAGGCCGTTCATCACCTGCAGTGTTTTGTTTAAGCGGTTGAGCAGCACCACCTGCGTGCGGTTCTTCACCACGCGGGTCCATATCAGCTGTTTGCCGTCGGACGAGAACTGCGGTTCGCCGTCATAGCCCAAGCGGTCGGTGACCCGCGTGATCTCCAAGCCGTCGAGCGAATGAATATAAATTTCCGTGGGCTGCTGGAAGTGCGGCGGCAGGGAGGACTTCTCCTCGCTGAAATTGAGCAGCGGGGGATTTTCTTTAAGTTCATCGGTGGTGCTCGAATAAATAATCCACGGTTCTTTCGGATGGTATTTGGGATTGAAGGTCGTGCCGTTTTGAAAAGTCAGGCGCCGCTCATCACCGCCGACTAAGTCTTTTTCGTAAACTTGGGGCAGCGAATGGCTGGCGCGTTTTTGGCTCACAAACAAGAGTTTGCCGCCCGAGGGAGAGTAGTAGGGTTGGGAGTTATCGCCGTCATCAATAATGGTTTCTTCATCCGAGGGCGAGGCGATCGCGGGAATGCCCGAAAATTTATGTGGTTTGCTGGCGCACGCGGCGAGCCCGAGCAGAAGGGGCGCATAGACGCAAAGCTTTAAGGACGAGAGACGTCGGAACATGCTGTTGAATCTCCTCGAGCGGCACCCAATGGGTCGGCGCGTGACTTTTAAGTCTAAGGGCCTTGGGTCTTACCGTCACGAAAATATCGTAGTGCGTGATGCTGTGGCGGTAATCAAACTTTTTCGGCGCGCGGGCGCTGGCCCGACCTTGACCAGGCAGCAGCCATTGACCTTTTAAGAACGGCAGCTTTTCATTGCGGATTAAGCCCAATTTGCCCTTGCGCATATGGACCTCAGGTTGCCACCACCAAATTTGCTTTTGTTTCTTTGGTTTTGCCAGGGGCCAGCTTTCGGGCCGGCCTTGTTTTAATCCTTGGCAAGTGAAACGCAACGGGCACATCGGACACGACGGTGAGCGTGGCGTACAGATGGTGCGGCCGAGTTCCATAAAACCCTGGTTGATTTCATGGCTGGGAAGTTTCGCGGCCCAAGTGTCGGCCAAAAATTGAATCTCATTGCGGGCGGCGGGCTTCCACCACTCCCAGTTTTTGCCGGTAAAGCGCGATAGCACCCGGATCACATTGCCATCGACGACGCCGACCTGTTGTCCGAAGGCGAGACTGGCCACGGCGCGCGCGGTGTAAGGTCCAAATCCCGGCAGGTCCAACAATTGTTGATAGGTCCGTGGAAAACCGCCAAGAGCGTGCAGTTGACGAGCGGCCTTGTGCAGGTTGCGCGCGCGGGAATAATAGCCGAGCCCGGCCCACGCTTCCATCACTTGACCCTCGGGCGCTGCCGCCAACAGGTCTAATTGTGGAAATTTAGCCAAAAACCGTTCAAAAAAAGGAATGACCGCCGTGGTGGTGGTTTGCTGGAGCATGGTTTCCGAAATCCAAATGCGATAGGCATCGCGGTTGGCCCGCCAAGGGAGATCGCGCTTATTGGCGCGGAACCAATTCAGCAAATGGTGCTGAGCGCTGTGCTGTTTCATGAGTAGGGTCACGCTAGCATGGCTTGTTTGACCCCGCAAATGGGTTTACACTTTGCTCGTTATGTTGTGGATATTCAACGCCCTCTTAGTTTCCGTCGCCTTTGCGGTGCCCAGCAAATTAGCTTGCGGCCCCAAGGAGTTGAAACGCCAGGATTGCCGCCTCACCACCGACACTTACAATATTCGAATGTTAAAAGACACCGTGGCCTGGGACGACGGCACCTGGCACACCGTGGATGACATGCCTTTAA
>JANMVK010000260.1:0-5763 GCA_031392725.1 Pseudobdellovibrionaceae bacterium | reverse complement strand
TAGCGGGCGGCCTCTAAGAGTGGCCGCGTCTACATCCGTTAAATTGCTACCGTCTATCACAGGTAATTTATTTGAGGCTCCGACTTGCACCAACTGACCAGTGAGAACACCGGTGTCAACACCGATGGTGGTGGCGGCCGCGTTTCCGGAAACTAAGACTGGCGCATTTCCGGTGATACTGGTGATTCCTGTGTCGGTGTCTGCGGCGGGAGCCCATGCAAATCCATTCCACTTCAAGACCTGATTGAGACCCGCGCCATGTTGATTGATGGCATTGGGTTCAATTGCGATATCGGTATTTCCAGCACTTGATAACCGGCCCCAGGAATCAACCGTGAAGTTTGCGACTTGAGATGCGTTCCCGTAAATTCCGGGGCCCACTCCCGTGAGCGAGAGTGAAATGCTACCGGCTGCGGTGATCGGTCCGCCGACAAGTCCCGGGCCCGTGTCGATTTGTGTGAGTACGCCGGCTGCGCCCGCGTCGTTGCCGCATTCCCAGCCGTATCCAACCGCTGCGTTAAATTTCAGAACCTGGCCGTGGATTCCGCAAGTGGCGTAGCCAACTGTGCTGCCGCCTGAGTTGTCGGTCATCAAAAGGCGGCTGTTCGCGATGCCCGTGGAGTTAATTTTTGCCGAGGTGATGGCGTTGTTTTGAATTGTTGCAACGACTGAACCTGAGCCGTTGGCGGTGACATCGCCCGAAAGGGCGGTGATGCCCGTATCAGTGTCCGCCATCGGCGACCACGCGGCTCCATTCCATTTTAAAATTTGATTGAGACCCGCGCCATGTTGGTTGATGGCGTTGGGTTCGACTGCAATATTTTGGTTAGCTGCAGCCGTCAAGCGGCCTTGAGCGTCCACTGTGAACGTAGCGACTTGATCTTGGGCGCCGTAGGAGTTTGCGGTTACGCTGGTGTTGTTTAGGTTAACCGTGACCACACCGGTGATTCCGCCGCCGGTTAATCCGGTGCCCGCGACTACGGCTTGGATATCGCCGCCCGAGTCAATGTCGAGTGCCGGCAGCCAAGCTGAGCCGTTGTATTTAAGAACGTAGCCGCTGGTTAAGCCTGAGGCCCAAGTTGAGATTCCGTTTAGGGAAATTGCGTTGAGATTAAATAAGTTACTGCCATCGATCACCGGCAATTTATTTGAAGCCGCAACTTGCACCAATTGGCCGGTGAGCACACCAGTGTCAACGCCGATGGTGGTGGCGGCTGCGTTTCCGGAAACTAAAACCGGTGCAGTGCCGGTGATATTGGTGATGCCGGTGTCCACATCGGGTGAAGGCGTCCACGCAAAGCCATTCCATTTAAGAATTTGGTTAAGTGTGGCGCCATGAGCGTTGATCGCGTTGGGTTCGATGGCGATATTTTGTTCGCCCGCGGCGGTTAAGCGGCCCTGCTGATCGACGGTGAATGTCGCCGCTTTATCGGGCGCACCAAATGATCCGGTGCCCACTGCGGTGTTATCGAGGTAAATCGTCGGACTGCCGGAGGTTCCGCCACCAGCCAATCCAAGTCCTGCGGTGACGCCTTGGATATCGCCGCCGCCGTTGTTGTCAGTGCCGCATAACCAGGCGCTGCCATTCCATTTTAAAACTTCGTTAGTTGAACATGCGGCGTTGGCTGGAGCGTAGGTAAAATATTTTCCTGCTGCAGAATTAATATCGCCTATATCGAGAACTACGTTGCCTACGCGGCCGGCTACTGTTTGCACCGGTGCTGAGGGAATTGCGATCGGCTCCCATGCTGCCGAGCCTGCGTTCCAGGCGAGTACGTCGAGATCAGCCGGAGGAGCTGCTCCTAGATTGCGACCGCGGAGTTTATAGGCGTCAACATTGAGCAGGTCGAGTGCGAGTGTGACGTCGCCTGAAGTTCCACCGCCTAATAGTCCTGAACCTGCGGTGACTTTGGTGATGCGGCTGATGCTTGCCGGTAAAAGACTTTCTAAGATTTTTCCGCCGGCATCGAGTTGCGGAACGTTGCCGGGTAGGATGCCTACATCTTCGAGTGCTGCGGTTTTAATGCCGACGATATCGGCCGCGTTTAGAATTACGTTTCCGGTTTTGCTTGCCACTGAAGTTACCGGGAAGGCGATTGGAACACCTACCGCCATGGTGACCGCGCCCTGGGTGTTAACACCGAAGCGGCCTACTGTCGTGGCTGAGCCGTAGGCTCCGCCGCTTACGCCTGAAGAGCCAATCAGGGCGGTGACTGTGGTGCAGGACCATTTTCCTGCGGCATCAAAGGTTATGATTTGATTCAAACCGCAACCGACAAACTCTAGATTGGCGCCAGTTGTGATATCTGAACTTACAAGGCGGCTGGATGCGATGCCTGCATTATTAATTTTTGCAGATGTTACCGCATCAGTTCCAATTTTGGCGGTGGTGACCGCAGCAGTGTTGATCAACGGGTTAGGATAGGTGCCAGTAAGATCGCCTCCGGCGGCGCCTGATGGTGAGAACCCTTGGAATCCTGAGCCGTTCCACATGCGGACTGTGTTTAGATCCGTGTTGTATAAGATTTTTCCTTCATCTGCTCCCGCTAGCGACAATCCGTTTTCTTGGGCTGTGGTGAATACTCCCAAATGCAACAGGCGTTGCGTTGCCATCGTGATATGGCCAACATTGAAGAGATCAAATCCTCCCATGGTGATATTGCCACTCATCGTGCCGCCTGCTAACGGCAGCTTGGAGCTATCGATCGCCGAAGGAACTCCAGTGATCCACTTGTTGGTGGCGGCGTCCCAGATTAAAGTTCTGCCGTTACCCACGCCTGAAGCGACGCCGGTGAGGTCCGCATCTTTATCGCCGACGTGCGCATCGACCCATGAGCGATTGGCGGCATCGGTGCCCGCGGTCGGAGTGCCGACGCCAGTTACGCGCTGACCGTTAAAGGAATAACCCGAGGTAAACGTGTTATTGAGCAGCTGCAAAAGTTTAGCGTAGTTGGCGGCGCTGAAAACATTTTCTACATTTGATTGATTCAGATCGGTGCCCACGTCGTCTTTGATCTGCACAAAGTCGGCAGCGCCTTTGCCTTGCAAAGTATCCGCCACCAAAGCGTATGCAGCAGCGGTAATCGGAACATCGGGGGTCATGGCGGTCATGCCGCCGCCGAGATTATACGAAACACGAATCAAACGCGCATCGCCCGCGCTCATGGTCACACCAAGGGGACAGCTGCCGCCGGGAAAGGCGCCGGTGTTTAAGCCGGTGTTTTCAAATACACGCCAGCCGAGCACGGCTGTGCCCTGCAAAAGATTTTGCGGTGAAGTGCCGGAGCCGATCTCAAGTGCGAACCCGCCTTTGCTAGTGGCAAGGTTCTGAGCCAAGTGTTCTTCGGTGTAAAGAACGCAGCTGGCGTTCTTGTCGAGGACTTCAATTCTGAAATCCACCGAGGGTTGTACAACAGCCGCACCACCAGGTTGGAACAAAGCGCCGCTGATATTTAATTTTTGGGGGGCGTATTGAGCGTGAAGGCCGGCGGTAAACAGCATGGCGAGCGCAAACGCCAAGCGCGAAAAAATCGCAGAATTTAGATTACGCTTTTCCAACCAACGTGCCTTTCGATTGGCGGGTGTTTAATCCAGTTGCAGTGCTATCGCCACGCGTGCGTTTCTCTATATATATGTTTCGGATTTTTCGGCCGGTGACTTGACCTAAGGAGGGAATTTGAGACAGCAAATTTTTGGTTTCTCAGATTGAGACACAATTCCGCGCGGAATCAAAAATTCCTTTTCGCGAAATGAGATGGCGAACTTTTGTTGGCTGTTTGAATCGTCTACGCCGAAGGGCCTCCAACTCAAATTTAGACGTGGCTAAGTGGTTGATTGTTTGCATTTTTATAGGGGAGAACAGGGGTCAACACGATGTCATTACCAAAAGTCTTTATTACAGCGCTCTCGGGGATTGCAATCCTGCTTTTTTTCCAGAATTGCCAGAAGGCCAAAATGTCGACCAACAAAGGCGACGGATCCTCTCTCGTCCGGGTGACGGAAACGGATATCGATTTGCCTCCGGATCCCGGACCGAATCCTAATCCTAATCCGAACCCGAATCCCAATCCGACACCCATACCCACTCCCACGCCGGCTCCCGATCCGTGTCCCTCCGACAACGGCGATCACCCTTCGAATTCCGACGACGATTCCCGCGATCACTCGCGGCACAGTCATTATTCCAGCCCCAAAAACGGCCATGACATGTGCGATGACGATTCCAGTGACGATCATTCAGGCGATGACTGCAAAGATCCTAAAGGCCCCCGTGAATACGTCTGTGAAATCGACGCTCCCGGCAGCCGCACTTGCATCGGTGTCACCGATAGTGAACGTCAACAGAGCTCAAAAAATAGCGACGTGAAAATTGTGTGTATGTCGAAGGAAGCCTGTGAGAACTTAGGCGGCAGAGCCTTCACCGGCGCGCGCGGAAGCAAGCGGGATTACTGTAAAGACGATTCCGCCAGAGGCGCCAAGCACATCAGCGACGAGCATATGAAAGCGCTTGTTGATAAATATAAAGCTGAACATCCAAACTAAAACAGAGAAAAGGGCCATTGCCTGGCCCATTTTTTAAACGAAAAAAAACCCGCGTCGTCCCTTACGCGGGCCTGTTGTACCTTCCAATTTACGCTACAGGCCCAGTCTTTATCCTCTGGCAACCCGGCCGGCTTAATCTCCTTGTTAAAAACGTTAGCCCCGTTGGCTTTGCGTCCCACGCTTTCGCGATGGTTTGCCCTTAGCAAAGGAAGAAACAACCGTTTGTGTTCTCTCGATACCTAGTCCATGAGAGAGTTAGATACGGTTTTGCGTCTCGCATTCACCCACTTATTTTGGGGGTGGATCAAGACGCCAATCCTTCGGCATCATAGCCATTAGTCCTCCTGAGTCGACGGGAACCATCGATGGTTCCTAAAACCAGAATAATCCAGTGCGTTAAATTTGTGTTAGGAAAATATTTTGGGCCATCTCAAGTCGACATATGCTTGATGCAAGACCGTGAATTGATTGAATTCTGCTTGTCGCGTTCTAGAACGTTAGAGTTTGAGCAGGTCGGCTACAATGCCCGCCAGTTTGCTGAACGGTTGGCCTTCACGCGTGTCTCCGGAAAAGCTTTCCACAAAAGGAATTCCCGCTTCGCCGCTGATTCCCACTTCGGGATAGAACGGAATTTCCATCAGCTTGGGTATTTTTTTAGCGGAGAGATAGGCATCGAGATCGCCTTTAGGAAACAGCTGGGTTTTTTCGCCGTTGTTTTCTAAATAAGACATGTTTTCCACGACACCGAGCAGGGGCACATTGGTTTTATCGAACATGTCGATGGCTTTTTTGGCGTCGGCTAGCGCGATATTCTGCGGAGTAACCACGACAATCGCGCCGCTCACCGGAACTTTCTGCGCGACGGTGAGTCCGACATCGCCGGTTCCCGGAGGCAAATCGATCAGCAAACAATCCAGCTCACCCCAGTTTACGTCTCGCAAAAATTGGTCCATGGCCTTGAACAGCATCGGCCCGCGCCAAATGGCGGCCTGACCCTCGTCGAGAAGATAACCTAGACTGATGGTCTTCATCCCAAAGCGCTGGACGGGCTGCAATTTTTTATCCTCGTTGATTTCCGGTTTCTGGCCGGCGGATCCGAGCATGCGGGGAATGCTGGGTCCGTAAATATCGGCGTCGAGAATGCCCACCGTTTTTCCCTGTTGTTGCAGGGCCATGGCCAAGTTCACGGTCACCGTGCTTTTGCCCACGCCGCCTTTGCCG
>JANMVK010000388.1:0-3631 GCA_031392725.1 Pseudobdellovibrionaceae bacterium | reverse complement strand
GCTAGGCCCGCTTACCGCGCTGGCTGCGCCTTGAGAATGTTCAGAGAGATTTCAGCTGTTGGGGGATCAGTCAAATACGGCTGTCTCAATATGAGATTGATCCGAAAGGAACTACGGAAAACAGCAGCGAAATTTCAAAGTGGCCGAGGTGATATTTTGCTTTGAGGACGCATTGCAATTGCCACCGCCGGCACCGCCGGAGGCCACAACTTCGTAGTCATTGCCGGCATATTCCACATTCCATTCCCAACCGGTGACCGTGCCCGCGAACCCGGGGATGGTCCGGCACGCCGTGTACCATTCGCTGTGATTGCATAGGTGGCCAAAGCCCAAGCTGGTCGGCGCCGGATTAGCGCACGCGGCGCCCGCGGCGGTGTAATTCGCGGCGGCGCCATGTTCATTGGTTTCAATACAATAAGTGCCGATAGCTCCCGCAGATCCGATCATGGTCCATCCGGTGGGACAATACTGAATCAAGCTTCCGCCCGGAGGTGGAGCGCAGCCCGCAAGTTGGGCTGAGGCCGGCGGAGTGGTGGTGTTGAGAATCACGCGCTGGGGAATTTCGGTGGCCTTAATCGGAGTGCCGCTGCCCGTGTCCCAGGTGATAACCCAATCCGCGGTCCACGCCGGGCTGGCGGGAGCGGATGGCTGCAAATTGGCCAGCTCAATTTTCGCCACCTTCATGCCGCCGGGGAAAACCCCTCCCACTTGTAAAACAATCGGCGCCGCGGCCCCGCAGGCATTGCGCAATTCCGAAAAGGAAATTTTTTGCGAGCCGTCAGTCACTCCGGAATCAAAAGTGTGAGTGGGACCGGCGACCTGGCACGAGCATAAATTCGCATCCATAAACAAGTTGGTGATCTGGCGCCGCAAAGTTTCGCCGGCACTTTTTTGTTCCATGTACTTCACAACTTTAATTTGTTGCTCGCGGGTCACCGCCCAGATCAACGAACAAACGCCGACGAATGCCGCCAACCCTAACGCCAACATTGTGCTCATACCGCGTGAGTTTTTCATCGCCAGCAACACCTGAAGCGCTTCGAGACACCCAAGGGTTCATAGTGAACCCCGGTGCAATCCTCGGTGCCGCTCGACATGGCATGTTTAAAAGTCATCGCATATTCAGAGTCGAAATCACCTAAAAACTCCTCCTCGCCGGGAGTGGTGCCGGTAGCCAAATCCAGCACGCCATCTTTGCACGCGGTGAAAAATTCGCTGTGATCGCACATATGAGCCGGACCAAAACCGGGAGGCTGATTGGTGCTGCACAAAAATTTGCTAGCTAAAAAATCAGGTCCAAGTCTCGGCAAAACTTCAATACAATAAGATCCAATCCCATTCTGCGGACCCACCAACACGGCGCCGGCCGGGCAAGTGGAGATCAGACCGGAGGGCCGATTGCCTTTGCACGCTTGGACTCCAATGTTAAGCGATGTGCCCAACGGCGGACCCGTGATCACCAGGGTATCAACTTCCAGCGGCGCAATCGGCACCCGTTCATTGCGATTGGTGAACGACACGCGCCACTTGCCCTGCCATTCTCCGGGCGTGCCCGTGGGCACGAGCGCGGCAAAATCCACCCGGGCCACGCTCAAATCCGGGGTGATCGCCTGTCCTTCCTGCACAATGACGGGCGAAGTGAGAGCGCAACCGGCCTTCATATTTTTAACATTCATCAGCGCGCTGCCATCCACCACCAAGGAATTCCACTGCAAATTGGTATCATTGGAGTTATCTGAGGTGAGCGCCGGATTCAGCTGGCACGAACACGTGTTGGGCGCGAGCAAAGCCATTAACATTTGTTCCTTTAAATCCTGAACTTCGGATTTTTGCGCGACGTAACGAATACTCGAAGTCTGCGAACTCACAATCGAAGCGCTGACCAAAGCCACCACCCCGACTAGCGCGGCACCGACCAGAATTTCCACCAATGAAAAGCCGCCTGGATTGAGCTTCATCTTACACAACACCGGTAGGGCATGGGCGTGCTCAGCGTCGCGCTGCTATTCGGACTGCAATTGCCCGGTGAGCCGCCCAGGGTGATCGAACCGCCGTCGTCGTTGTCGGCGATCCACTCCCACCCGTCGAGAAACGATGGATCCGTATTCGCCAGGCATGCGGCCAACCATTGGTTGTGGTCACACAGGCGCGACGGACCATAGCCCGGTTCCCGGTAGTTCCCGCAAATGGTTTTGGCATTCATGTACTGAGCGGCCGCGCGCTGAACTTGATCAATGCAAAAACTTCCGAACTGTCCGGGCGTACCAACTATTGTCATTAGTGGAGGACAAGCGGTTACGACACCCGGAACGCTTTTCCCCTTGCACCTTTCAACGATGGCGGAGCTGGGTGTGGCGGCGGCGCTAGTCGGATCGACAAAAAAGTATTGGTAAACTTCCACCGGTGGCACGGCTGTTCGTTCCACTGCATTTTGAAAAGTGACGCGCCATTTTCCCCGCCACTCATTGGGATTGCCGGTCGGAACCAAATTGACCAGATCCACCTTATCGACAAACAGTCCCTCACCTACACCTTGCCCCTCTTCCACCACCACCGGGTCGCTGGGCGCGCAATTCTCGCGGATTCTCTTCACATTGATCACGCCGCTACCATCGATTTTAGTGGTATCGAAGCGAAGGGCGGCATCGTTAAAATCATCTTGCGTGACCATGGGGTTCACCTGGCAGGTGCACTTGTCTTGATCCTGCATCAGCTGCATCAGCCGGTTTTTTAGATTCACGGTTTCTGATTTCTACCCCATATAGCGCGCGGACATCCACTGGGAGTTCATGATGGCGGTAATGATTAGGATCAGCACGCCCGTCACGCCCAAAGCCATGACCAAGCCGGTAATGGTGAAGCCTCGGTTAATACGAACTCTCATAGAAATATTCTAGGCAGGATTCCTATGAGTGCAACTTATTCCGTACAGATCGTGGTTTCGGGATATTTGGCCACAGCGTCGATCAGAGCTTGTTCCATGCCCAGAGCGTGCCCCGAGAGTTCCACGGTTGCGCGGTTGAGCGCGGAATCGTAATCCGCAAAGTCGTCCTCCGTCTCGAGATCCACGATTTTGGCCGCTGTTTTACAGCTGAAATCGAACTGATCGAGACGGGTCACCCGCGTCACTCTTTCGTTAAATATCCGGCGGAAATGGCTCACGCCGTTCCTCAGATCATGCACCATATTCCATTGCGTGAGGCCGCGGCCGCGAACAGCCTTGAGCATATCGAACCCATAAGCCACTCCTTCCGCCAACGTCGGCTTGGACTTAAGAGTAGCCAGCTGGGCGTTAAGAATCACAAAACGGTCGAGAGAGTTGTAGCTGCCCAAGGGAATTTTCTCGCGGCCGCCAAAACCTTCAAACCGGCCTAAGTTGTTCAAAGCCGCTTTATACTCGGAGTTGGTCAGCGTGGGAATGCGGCTGGCATCGGCGATGATCACTTTATCTTGATCAAATTCAAAAGTGGAGCAGCCGCCGCCGGCATCGCACACCAGGTAGTGAATCGGCGCGTAAATCTTTTTCATGCGCACCACTTTGCTATTGGCGATAACCTCTTGAACGGTACTTGAGACGTCGAGTTGATACTGGATCCACTGCGCTTCGTTGACCGCGGGCAGCGGACCTTTG
>JANMVK010000346.1:0-1522 GCA_031392725.1 Pseudobdellovibrionaceae bacterium | reverse complement strand
CCCGCCCAAGCGGCCGACAAACATATAATCGATGCCGGCGTTGGCCGCGGCCGTCAGCGTGTCGCTGTTAAAACTCTCTTCCGGAGGACGAAAGCCAAACACGGCGTTCTTCTGGTAGCCCGAGACTATTTTTTTACAAAGCGCTAAGCGCTGAGTCTGTTTGCGCAGGGATTCACCATCGAACAGAGCATGAGTGTCGCCATGACAATTGAGTTCACCCTTAGCCGCCATTTTACCCGCATAACCGCTATTGTGTTCAATCACATTGGTTAGCAAAAACCAGCCGGCCTTAGGCATATCATCCAGCAAATCATCGAGGTTCTCGATATCGTCCTCGACGTCGGAAGATATAAACGCCGCAGCCTGTTTGCCTTCGGGCCAAGTGGCGATGGACTCATACGGTTTGCGCAACAAGAAGCGGAAGATGGCGGCGTTCAGCTGTTCAACGGCTTCATCGGCGTCCTCACTCACGGCTTGCGGCACCGGCGAATAATCGGCCCACACCACCCGGCCGCCACCCACAACACGCGCCACCAAAGCGCTCTCCACCTGCTCGGTGAACACACTTTTCGTGGACATCCGGTAAGCATCCGCAATTTCAGTGCGCACCAAATATCCAGTTTCCGTGGGCGCCAAGGGCAAAACTTTGCCCGCGCTTAAACCCAGGGTGAGCAATTGATCGCCCGCCAGTATCATCGGACCATGTTGCGCATTATTCTCACGCTCAAAAGAGATCTCATTCCAATTAAAACCACGCTGCTCGGTAAAGATCGTCAGCGGCGCGCCTAACAGCAAAACCGAAGCGCCTTGCGCCATCAAGCGGTCGAGCTTCGCCGCATCCCACCGGCCCGGCACTACTAATAAAATATCGCGTGCGGGAGAAAAGCATTCGCCAATCCGCGCCCAATCACATTCGCGCAAAGATAGGTGTTGAGCCGAAGCCCAATTGCGCCAGTTGGATAAAACCGTTCTGACCCAGGGCCGGCCGCTAGTGGGATGAATCCACTCGGCATCGGCTCCACTAGAAACTAGCACCAAGGTGCGGCCTTTTAGTGCTTTTTGCAAGTCAATCCAGCGGGGCGCATCGGCCGGCGCCTCCACCGCCCATTTGTATTCCGAATAATTCAGACTTTCCATTTCCTGTTCGGTGAGGGCCGTCGGTCCACGCAACAAATGCCCGAACTGGAACACAAAGAACACCAAAGCTAAAGTGAATACCGTGGCCGGAATATAAGAAATCATGCGGAACTTTTTAATTTCCCAATGATTGATCACCTGGCGCTTGGCGTTTTCATCTTCCAATTTATACTTGGCTTTTAACGGGGCCGGAACATGGCGCACAAAGTAGCGGCCCTTGGTGGGATGCACGCTGTGCTTAAACGCCGACTTACGGTCGCGCTTGTAGTTGATAAAAAATGTAAGCGTGAGCAAGACCACGAATAATAATCCGAACGCCAAGGTGGAGTTCACCAACAGGAGCCAGTTCATGTGCTCACCTCATCACTCAAATTGCCGGTGCGCT
>JANMVK010000339.1:0-4747 GCA_031392725.1 Pseudobdellovibrionaceae bacterium | reverse complement strand
GTTCCTCGCATCGGAGTGGTCCGATACGCTAGCCTGACGGCTCCGTGTCTGGTGAAAGACTTTCGGAGTCTTCGGCGATGGCGGATGTCTTGGTGTGCAGATCGCTCCGCTTCGAAGACTTCGCGTCGCGGCTAAACAGGTGGCCGGTGTTCCATGAATGATTCTCAAGCCCCGAATTGCCTCCCCGCGTGGGAGATCGCGGAACTGCCGGAGCCGAAGCCGCTGAAGTGGGAACACTGGACGCGATTTATTGGTCCCGGCATCGTGATGATGGGGATTCAGATCGGCGGCGGGGAGTGGCTGTTGGGGCCGGACATCACGGCCAAGTACGGCGGCGGGCTGATGTGGATCGCCACGATCGCGATCATCTGCCAGGTGTTCTACAACCTGGAATGCGGTCGGTATGCGCTGTATTGCGGCGAACCGATCTTCACCGGATTCATGCGGACCAAGCCGGGGCCGAGGTTCTGGATGGGGTTCTTGTTGTTCCTGAATATCAGTGCGCTGATTCCCGGGCTGTCGACGCATGGGGCAGCGATGGCGGCATCGTTGTACCTCGATCGACCGCCGGGGGTGGAGGACAAATGGCTGGTGACGGCGCTGGCGTACCTGTTCATCTTTTTGGTGGCCTTGCCAGTGCTGGTGGGTGGCAAGGTCTACAACATGCTGCAGGCCGTCATGACCGCCAAAGTCGCAATCGTGCTGTCGTTCTGTTTTTTCATCGGCATCTGTTTCGTCAGTCCCAGTAACTGGTGGAATGTTTTTAGTGGCTTTGCGAAATTCGGACACGTTCCCGTCACCCAAGCGGACGGTCGCGAAGAAGTTGTCAATGTTTTCGGATACTACTGGGAACACGGCGCGTGGCCGGCCGTCGCGATGGCGAATATCGCGATTCTCGGGGCCTTCGCGGGCTACGCTGGCGGCGGTGGCTTGGCGAATTCCACCTACAGCAATTTCGTGCGCGATAATCCGCGTGGTGATCATTCCCGGAATTATATATCCAAGCTCAGCGCCCATGCCGGTGCCTTTGCCTAATTTAAACTCCACGTCATTTGCTGCGGGATTCACATCCGACATATGACTCTTGTTCCAGCCCTTTTGCCATAGATCATGTTCCACCCGGAAATACACTTGGGCTGCGCGGTAGGTGATGTAAATGGGCGTGTAGTTGTAGCGCGTGCGGCGGCGGTAGGAGGCGACTAAATCGTTGTACCAGTAGCGTTCCGCCATTCCGACGGCGACAACCATGGGGCCATAAACAAAATGCGCTAAGGCCTGCGTCTGGCGTAAGTAATCATTGGTGATGACCTTGACTGGCGTTCCGCTGAAAGTGGAGCCGTTGTAATCCAAATGTCCGTCGGCGTATTCGCCGCCGATGCTGACTGCGAGTCCCCCGAATAAACTCAGGCCGAATTCTCCGCGTATGCCCGCCAATTGCCCGCTCTCAGTCATCACGCCGGGCTCTTTATATTTAAAATCAGTAAAGGTGTAGTCGGTGGTAAACCAGGCGCGGCCGTTGGCTTGAGCCCAAGCTCCAGAGCTGAGTAACGCACATGCCATCCAGACCAAAGTCTTGATAAAATACCCCCTAAGAACTGGGAATATTTTTGCACGGCTCAGCCGTAAGACAAGTTAATTTCCTTGTGGTTCGACCTGCGCGAGCTGGCGATCGAAGGTAGCAAACCATTGTACGTCGTCTAGCTTTTGCCACTGAATGTAGGACGACTGTGCCCACGTGCTGTTGGGCCGTTGCAGGCGGAAGTGCGAGTGATCGCCCTCGGGCATAGTGGCCAGCACGGCGGTGACCTCACCGCCCAATTCCGCGGGCATGCGCCAGTGCAAGTAATAATTGCCGTCGCTTAAAATCAATTCGCCGGCGTATTGCGAGTCATCGACGATATCAAAAGTTTTGCCTCGCCAGTTTAAAAACATTCGGCCCAAAAAAGAAGTCTCCATCGGGCCGGTATTGTCGAGGGGGCGCGACGGCACGGTCATAAACAGCACTTCAAACGATGCCGGGTCACCTTCGATTTCAAATCGTCCGCGGCCGACCCAGGTCGGACTCAGTCCGTAGAGCTGTTCCGCGTGCTTGTTTATTTTCCGCAAATGCGAACTGGTGCCGGGCGTTTCATTGACCGAATGGGCCTCGGCCTTTTCCAATTGCACTTGGCGATAGGCATACATCGAGTACGCACACATCGCCCAACTCACCAGAGTGATGGACAACGCTCGGACCATATTATTGTCCCCCCTTAACCATTTCATGTGACAGTTGCGAAATTCGCGACTGGCGGTCGATCTCGCTGACCGGCGTCCAAGTGAACGCGGAGCTTTGCCATTCGGGATCGCCGTCGATTAAGTATTTAACCAATTCCGATTTGGATTGGGGCAGCGCCACGGTCAGCATGGCTAAATCGGTGGCGGTGCCGAGCTGATCATAGACCGACCACGTCAGATAGTAGTCGCCGTCTTTAAATAGGAGATTGGACGAACAATGCCCCTCTGTGGTCAGCGACAGCAAGCCGCCGTTCATGCGGACAAAGGCCTCAACACTGTAGCACGGATATTTTCCATCAATCTCTTCATGGGCGGGAATCAAATGCAATTCCACTTCGGCCGTTTGGCCGCCGAGGAGAATGGTGCCGAGGCCGCGCCATTGGCGGCTTTTCTTGTACATCTTCTGGCCCAGCTTCTCGATCCATCTTTCATGTTCGACGAAGTTGGTGAAGCGGCGGAAATCTTGAAACTGTCCCGTGATGGAGTCAGTGCGGAATTCCATTTCGGTTTTGCGGTAAATCTCAGTGGCTTTGTTAATTCCGATCTCTTTCAAATACCGGGTCACGGAGGCCTCGGAGACAGCCTGCGCGCTGGGAGCTGGGGTGGTTCCTGTGATGTCGTTTGCAACCTGAATGGCGGCGGAAGAGGCGAGATCACGCTTTACGCTGGGAAACTTGGCGCCGAGAAAACCAACCGGCTCAACCATCTCTCCATGAAATTTTCCAATGAACAGGCCGAAGCCTAGCGCGAACACGAGGGGGGTCAATTTTGCCATACGTTCCTAACTACCCTTTAAAGCGCACCCCGTAATCAAAGCCTAATTTGAAATTGACCTGATCGCAATATGAGACGGATTCCATCTCAATTTGAGACGGCGTGAATCTCAGCCGCGGCCTTGAACTGCAGCTGGTAGAGTTCAAAATAGGCCCCACGCAGCTCCAGGAGCTCACTATGGCGGCCTTGTTCAATGATCTCCCCGTGGCTCATGACCACAATCAGATCGCTATGGAGGATAGTGGAAAGGCGGTGGGCGATGATCACACTGGTGCGGCCTTTGGTTACGATCTCCGTGGCCTTTTGAATGGCACGCTCGCTGACCGAATCAATATTAGCCGTGGCCTCATCGAGCACCAAAATATCGGGATTAAATGCCAGCACGCGGGCAAACGCCAGCAGTTGCCGTTCGCCGGCGCTAAGATTGGAACCGCGTTCCTGAATATGGCCATCGAGTCCTCCGTGCTTGCGCAAAATTTCCTGGCACTGCGCCTGCTCGGCCGCCCACTGCGCGCGTTCACGGGAAATCTTCGGATCGAATAAAGCGATATTGGAATAAATCGAGCCGCTAAATACAAAACCATCCTGTTGGACGACGCCCACGCGCGGCCGGAGTGAGCGGGGAGCGAGCTCTTTCAGTGAAATTCCGTCAATGGCGATATCGCCTTCTTCAAGTTCATAAAGTTTCTGCAGAAGCGAAACCGTGGTGGACTTTCCACTGCCCGTACGGCCGACCAGTGCCACTGACATTCCAGGTTCTACCGTGAAATTCATATGTTTAAGCACGTAAGGGGAATTTTCAGCATATCGGAAATTCACATCCTTAAATTCAATCCGGCCCTGCAAAGGCGCATCGGGAAAGGCGCGGCCTTCGCCGTTCTCTTGCACTTCATCGAGCAAATGAAACACACGATCCGCGCTGGCCAAACTGTTTTGCAACTGATTGTAGCGCTCGAGAATGACTTTAAGAGGTTTGAAAAATCCCTGAAGCAAAGTGAGGTAGGCGATCAAGCTGCCCATGGATAATCCATGTTTCTGATGAAAGTAAGCGCCCACGAATAGCGCGATGGCCAGCGTGAAAATATTAAACGCCTCAATCACCGGCCACAACGTGGCAAACAACTTCACCGTGGACAATTGCAGAGTTCGATATTCGCTGGAAAGTTTATTAAAGAAGTTGGTGGATTCGGTGATCCGGTTAAACAGCTGAAGGACTTTGATGCCGCTAAAAGACTCGGCGCCAAAGGCGTTGATCATCGACAGCTTGCGTTTGGTCGCGCCGAACTGAAAACGGATGCGCTTACTGAGAAACATGCAGATCGCGAGCAAAGGTGGCAAGATAAGCAGCGTGATGCCCGCCATTTGCCAGCTGATCACGGCCAGCGAAATAAAAATCGATCCCATTTCAATGGTACTGACAAAAATCGCGGCAAAGCCTTGCGAAAATAACTCGCCGAGGGCGTACACATCGTTAGTCACGCGGGTGACGGTACGGCCCGAGGGATTTTTCTCAAAGAATGTCACGGGCAGTGCTTGCACATGGTTCATTAATTTCTCGCGCATCTCAAACAACACCAGATTGCCGAATTTTTGAATGTAATTGCTCTGGGCAAAGGCCAGCACTGAGCGCAAGGTCTCTAAAATCAAGTAGGTGAGCGCGATGATCGGAATGACGCCTACATTTTTCCGTTCAAAG
>JANMVK010000308.1:0-16419 GCA_031392725.1 Pseudobdellovibrionaceae bacterium | reverse complement strand
CGATTTGGGCGCGGTCGGGGGCATCGGGGTCCAAAACAAAGTATTGTTGATAGGACTCAATGGCATGTTGAATATCCCCTTTAAGTTCGTAGATGGCGCCCTGCTCTTTCCAGATTTCCGACAAGCCCGATTCTTTGGTGGCCGCCACATTCAGCATGGCGATGGCGGCGTCCAAGTTTCCTGATTTTCGGTAGCACTGGGCCAGCCTGACGTACATTGTAGCTTGTTGCGGCCGCAGTTTGATGGATTTTTGGTATTCATTAGCGCACATCGTGTACTGGTTCATCATCATGTGCGCGTCGGCCGCCAACAGATACGCATCCGCCAAATTGGGATTGGCTTTTTTCTCTTCCTGGGTGAAGTCGAGCGCCTTTTGCGGGTTGTTCATTTGCAACTCGGCCCGTCCCAACTGGTAGTGCACCAGCGGATAAAGTTTATTGATAGTCAGCACCCGGCGGAACTGCAGTGAAGCTTCCTGCGGTTTTTTAAGATCGAGCAAAATAATGCCGGCGAGAAATAACGGCTCGGCGTCGGCCGGATCGAGAACCGCGGCTTTGAGCAAAAGATCCAAAGCATCATCGGCGTTGTTTTGCGCCTTGAGCACCTTGGCCAATTCCACGTAGGCTTCTTTGGGTTTTTCTTCGAGCTTAATAATTTGCCGGAATATTTCCTCGGCCTGCTGATAGCGCTCATCGGCCAAATGCATTTTGCCCAGGGCCAGGCGGTATTCAGTCACGAGAGGATAATTGTTCACCAGACGGAGGAAATAATCCACGCCCACATCCACGCCCTGAATTCCCGCAAGCGATTCCGCGTAAGCAATCTGAGCTTTGCGGTGATTGACGTCGATCTCAACGGCCTTTGAGGAATAGTTGAAGGCCATCTTGTAATCTTTCATTTGAATCGACGCCTGAGCGAGAATGATCAGTGTTTCCACATCGTTTTCATAGAGATGGAGCGCCTTTTTACCAAAGGCGATGGCGCCCTTGCCGTTATTCCGGCGCAGCTCGACCATGGCGTAGCCACGATAAACCTCATGGCTCTTGGGGTTCATGCGTTTAGCGGAATCCAGCACCCGTGCTGCGGCGAGGAAATTATAGCGCTGCGCCTGGTAGTCGGCCATGGTCACGTAGGCTTCGATTAATTTCGGATCGGCTTTGATCGCGCGGTTCAACCATTCAATGGCTTCAGTGGAAAAACTGAGCTTCCACAAACACTGAGCGGCCTTCAACGCCGCGAGAGCATTCTGATCGCACTCAAACGCCGCTTTGTAATGAGCTTGAGCCGCATGGTAATCGGTTTCGCGGAAAAACTGATCGCCTTCAAAAGTCAGCTGTGAACATTTGGTTTTTGTTTTCTTTAAAATCTCAACGCCGCCCAAGCGCACGACCAGGTTTTTGGCCTCGGAGTTCGACGAGTTTAACGAGTAAGAGCGCTGAGCATATTTTAACGCAAGGCTCTGATCCTGACGCTTCAACGCAATCTCAGCCAGGCCGAAATACCCGCGCGACAAAACAGTTTTGGGCGCGTCGTCGTTTTCCAACGCCTGCTTAAGATACGCTTGCCCCTGTTCATTGCGGTTAAAATATTTGTATTCCAAAATTCCCAGCTCGACCCGGGCCACAGTGTGGCCGGGATTAGTCCGCAGAATATTCCGGTATAAATTTCCCGCGTCGTTGTAGCGTTCCAGTTTGCTCAAGGCCTGCGCTTCCAACACAAACGGCAAAACCCACTGCGGCCAAAGTTTTTGCGCCGATTGCAGATAACCGATGGCGGCGCCGTGCTCGTTAAAGCCTTCCAGCAAATAACCTTTTAAGAAATAAAACATAATCGGCGGCTGGCTGTCGTTGGCGCGCGAGTCGAGCACCGACTCCACTAAACTTTTTGCCTCCTGGAAACGCGCGCGCACCGCTAAATCCACCGCGCGGCAGGTCGCGGAGTGCGTGCCGCCGGGATCCACCTGCGATGACATTTGCACCACGGTTCCGATCACTTTTGAATCGGCCGAATCCTGATAGGCGTAGGGCCACAACTGCAGATAGGTCATGCACAACAGCGCCATCACCTCGGCGTTTTTATTATTGCGCTCCACGATAAATACGAATTCATTCTGCGCGCGTTGATAGCCGGCCTGAGTGTCGCGCAAAAATTCCGCCACACCCTGATGCACGCGGCCCTTTAAAGTTTCCGGCGCCACTTGGGTTTGATTTTTTTGCGGGGCGGTCAGGCGCAAACGTTCTTCGCGGGGCCCAGAATTCACCAGCAGGACCGCGGCCAGCGCGACTCCGCAGATCGTGACCACCAGCGGCCACTTCGCCCGCTTCATCACCGCTTTAATAAATTGCGGGCGCACATCCACCAGCTCGATGTCCTCGGGCCGGCTGCGTTTTTTATTTTTCTTCTTGCCGCCATCTTTTTCCGGAGTGGCGCGCGTGCCGGGGTCGGTGGGCGCCTCGGAGGCGGGAGCCTCACCCCTCTTCTGTTCCATAGTGTGGTGCGGCCGGGTGAATTCTAAAACCGCGGTGTCCTCACTGACCTCGGCATTAGGATCGTCCGATAGGACTTCGAGCAGCTTGTCGTAGAATTGCGGGTCTTGGGAAATAGGAATCCACTTGCCGTTGGGATAATGGGCGATAAATTCCTCGCCTGAAAATTCCCCCCGGCCGATTTTGTATAAGACTTTTTACGTGGTGAACGGCCCGTCGATTTGACCCGTTGCATCGCGGATGATCCAGCGTCTGTTTCCCTCTTCCATATGCGTTATTTCATTCTACACAAATATAAGGAGAACTCTATGGTTCCAAGCTGGGTCTTGGTTCCGCAATGGGCACGTTCTTGTAAATTGTTGAATATTCACAAGTAACAAATGAATCCCAGATCTTTGTCTCACGATGGAACCAAGTGGTAGTCGTCAATCACAGTCAGAGACCAATACGAGCTGGCACCAAGCTTGCTAATTACAAGCGTGAAGAGCGCAACAATAATTCCGGGGGGAAGTCATGAAATACATCATCTACACACTCTACGTAGTCACAGTGCTGCTGTTCTCCGGTTTCGCCCGCGCCAACACTCTGATGTCTTTGGTTAACGCCGATGAGCAGTTCCGCTCGCCCGCCACAATTTATAATGTCGGCGTGGACCACCAAACTTTAGACCTGGAAATTTCAGGCTATGTGCCGACCCCCTGCTACCAAGAGCCGTCGGCCGTTTTGATTCAGGATAAGAATGATCCCTCCACGCTGATTCTCCGCCTTGTATCGCCCATCCCCACAGCATTTTGCATTCAGCGCATAAAGGATTTTTCAACGATCGTCAGCCTTCGCCAACTGGCCCAAGCTTCCCAGCTCCCTCTGGAAGACAAAGCCAATTATGTCGTGAAGACCGAAGGCTTCGATTTTTCCCTTCCTGTCTCTGGTCAAGATTTGAAAAACTAAAGATTTTCAGCACCGCGAAAACCCATCGACGTTGTTTTAAGCCCAACTCGGACCCCTCCGGTTGGGTTTTTTTTCGTCTGAAATTCGGACAGTGAAACTTCCCGCGAGCGGATAATTTCGTTTAGGCCGCCGGATGAATTTTGCATTTAGGTGGGGTTGGAGCTGGAACCTCTCGTCTGTGGGCGTAAACGCCGAGCAAACGAGAGGAGCCAAAATGAATCACATTCTAAACCATGATGATTCTTATCGATCACAATGGGATCTATATAAGGTCTTGCTTGGATTGAATTTGTATTTACTCAGGCTGCTGCTTGTGTGGGCGCAGTTCGCGATTCACTAAACTTGAGTCTTAGGGCTTAGGTCGTGCGAGGGGTTTCAGTTCCGCTATTTTACCCGCTTGATCTTGGCGCCAAGAGAGGTCAGTTTCGCTTCCATATTTTCGTAGCCGCGATCCAAGTGATAAATACGGTTAACAACAGTCTCGCCTTCAGCTACCAAGCCGGCCAACACCAAACACGCGCTCGCGCGCAGATCGGTAGCCATCACGGGAGCACCCTGCAGCTTGCCGGGAGTGCCCCGAACAACCGCAACGCGGGTTTTAGGCGTTATATCGGCGTTAAGCCGAGTCAACTCCTGCACATGCATAAAACGGTTTTCAAAAACGGCTTCAGTGATCACGCTGGTGCCCTGCGACTGACACATCAGCGCCATGAACTGAGCTTGCAGATCGGTAGGGAAGCCAGGATGCGGAGTCGTCGTGATATCCACACCCTTCCACCCGGAACACGCATGAACAGTGACGCTCGTGCCTTCAGTGGAAATTTTAAATCCGCTTTCGCGCATTCGGCTTACCAAGGCTTCGAGATCCGCAGGATGACAATCCGTTACAGTCACTTCACCTCCTGTGATCGCTCCCGCGATCATCAGTGTCCCCGCTTCAATCCGATCGGGAATCACTTTGTGTTCAGCCGCGCGCAACTTATCCACGCCGGTGATTTGAATAATGCTAGAACCCGCGCCTTTTATTTTTCCGCCCATTTTATTTATGTAATTGGCGAGATCGACGATCTCGGGTTCTTTCGCCGCGTTCTCGATAAAGGTATCACCCTCAGCCAAAGCAGCCGCCATCATCACATTCTCGGTCCCGCCAACGGTTGGAGACTCAAATAAAATTTTGGCGCCCTGGAGATGTTTGGTATTGGCGAGAACGTAACCTGAGTCCACCGTAATTTCCGCTCCAAGTGCCTTCATGCCTTCAAGATGTAGATCAATCGGGCGTGTGCCAATGGCACAGCCGCCTGGTAAAGAGACCTTCGCTTCTTTAAAACGGGCCAGTAGCGGGCCCAAACATAAAATGCTCGCGCGCATTTTACGAACTAGGTCGTATGGGGCTTCGACGGTTTTTTTACCTTTAACGAAAATTCTTAGAGTGTGATCTTTGTAGCTCGTCTCGCATCCAAGATGCTCGAGCAGCTGGCGCGAAGATGTAACATCTAGAAGGTCTGGAACGTTTGTGAACACGTGCTCGCCTTCGGCGAGCAACGTTGAAAATACTAAAGGTAATGTGGAATTTTTTGCGCCGCTTGCGGCTACGGTGCCGTTTAGCTTTTTACCACTCTGAACCGCCATTTTGTCCACGAATACTCCCCGGTTCCGGTCATCGCACCCGGATGGCGGAGACCACGCGTTCGATACCGGCTAAATCCCGGTTCACTTCCACTTCTTGGAAGCCAGCATGATCCATTATCACTCTTACGGCTTGGTTTTGGCCAGCGCCGATTTCAAGCACGCACATCCCGCCCTTGTTCAACAGGTCATGGGCGACCGGGACCCATTTGCGAATACAGTCGAGACCATCGGGACCGGCATAAAGCGCCGCATGGGGCTCATGATCATGCACCGACTTCTGGACTTTGGGATCGCCGGCGGGAATGTAAGGCGGATTCGCGGCGATTAAATCAAATTTCACACCCGGCTTCCAATTTTCCACCGCCACGCATTCCACATGGGTGCGGGTGTCCACTTTTAATTTCTCGGCGTTTTTCTTGGTCAGCGAACAGGCGGTTTTGTCGGGATCGACAGCCCACAGTTCCGCCTTTTCCCATTCATAAATAATCGACAGGCCGATGCAGCCGGTTCCGCTGCCCAGATCGGCGACCCTTTTCATTTGCATGGGAATATGGGCCGCGCGGCGCAAGCACACTTCGACCACTTGCTCGGTTTCAGGACGGGGAACCAAAACTCCGGCCTCGACCACAAACATATGCTTAAAAAATCCCTTTACGCCCGCGAGGTAAGCGAGAGGCACGCCCTGAGCGCGCTTCTCCACCCAAGTGGTGAGATTTTTTTGCTGCTCAGCGGTTAATTTTTGAGAATCCTTGGTAATTAAATCCGAGGCCGACAATCCGGTAATGGCTTTAAGCAACTCGCGCGCTTCGTACTGCGCCTGCTCGTGTCCGGCCTTTTGCAATTGCTCGGTGATATGAGTGAGCGCCTTGATGACCGTCACTGGGCAATGTTTCGTTTGAGGGCTTCGGCTTGGTAATAGGTCACTAACGGCTCAATCAGAGGATTTAAGGCACCGTTCATCACTTCGGTGAGGGAGTGAATCGTCACGCCGATGCGGTGATCGGTGACCCGTGACTGCGGAAAATTGTAAGTGCGGATTCGTTCGGAGCGGTCGCCCGTTCCGATTTGCGCCAGGCGCGCATCGGAGGCTTCCTTTAACACTCGGTCTGCTTCTAGTTGCACCAGGCGAGAGGCCAAAATCTTCATGGCCTTATCGCGGTTGGAGTGTTGCGATTTGCCTTCTTGGCAATAAACCACAAGCCCGGTGGGCAAATGGGTCAAGCGCACGGCCGATTCAGTTTTATTCACTGATTGCCCGCCCGCCCCGCTGGCGCGCATGACATCGATTCGCAGGTCCGTTGGATTAATCGTCACGTCGTTCACTTCCGCTTCAGGAATAATGGCCACCGTAATTGTCGAAGTGTGAATGCGGCCCTGAGCTTCAGTCTTTGGCACCCGCTGCACGCGGTGCACGCCACTTTCATACTTCAATTTAGAGTACACCTTTTCCCCGGTGACGGTGGCGATAACTTCTTTGTAACCGCCCACGTTACCCTCGCTGATCGACATCAACTCGACTTTCCAGCCCTGAGCCGTGGCGAAATATGAGTAGGAGCGGAATAGTTCATAGGCGAATAAGCTGGCTTCATCACCGCCGGCGCCGGCGCGGATCTCCATAATAATATTTTTCTCATCGTTGGGATCTTTGGGCAGGAGCAAAACTTTAAGCTGGGCTTCAAGCTCACCCACACGCTTCTCGAGCCCGCCCATTTCTTCTTTAGCCATCTCCCGCAAGTCGGGATCGCTCTCCGATTCCAAGATGTGCTTATTGCCGTCGAGATCCGCTTTAGTCTTTTTGTATTCGCGGAAAACGTCGACCACTTCCTTCAGCGAAGAAAGCTCTTTCATCATATTGCGATAGCGCTCTTGATTATTGGCGACGCCAGGTTCCATCAAGGATTGATGGACCTGCTCATATCTTTTTTCGACGTCGTTTAATTTGGTAAACATAAAACCCCGGGCGGCTTATCCGCCCATGGAGCCTAAGAAATCAGAATTAGTTTTAGAACTCTGAAGTTTATCGAGCAGAAATTCCATGCTATCGACCACGTTCATCGGCGCTAAAACTTTGCGCAGAATCCACAGGCGATTCAATTCACCTTTGTCGATCAGCAAATCTTCCTTACGCGTGCCGGACTTATTGATGTCCATGCACGGGAAGATCCGTTTCTCCATCAGCTTGCGGTCGAGATGGATCTCGGAATTACCCGTTCCTTTAAATTCCTCAAAGATCACCTCATCCATGCGTGAGCCGGTGTCGATCAGCGCGGTGGCGATAATCGTCAAGCTGCCGCCTTCTTCGATATTCCGGGCCGCTCCAAAGAAGCGTTTCGGTTTATGAAGAGCATTGGAATCCACACCACCGGAAAGAATTTTTCCTGAGGGCGGGACCACTGTGTTGTAGGCGCGCGCGAGACGCGTGATGGAATCAAGCAAAATGACCACGTCATGTTTGTGTTCGACCAAGCGCTTGGCTTTTTCGATCACCATCTCGGCCACTTGCACGTGACGAGTGGGTGGTTCATCGAAAGTCGAAGAAATCACTTCGCCCTTCACCGTGCGCATCATATCCGTAACCTCTTCAGGCCGCTCATCGATCAGCAATACGATCAAAAACACTTCCGGATGATTGCGCGCGATCGCGTTGGCGATATTTTGCATTAGCACGGTCTTACCGGTGCGCGGAGGCGCCACGATCAAACCACGCTGGCCTTTTCCAAGAGGCGACATCAAGTCCACTACGCGGGTGGTGTATTCCTTGGTTTCGTACTCGAGGCGCAGGCGCTCATCGGGATAAAGCGGGGTTAAGTTGTCGAATAGGATCTTGTCGCGGGCTTTTTCCAGCGGCTCGTGATTGAGCGTATCCACTTTCAATAAAGCGAAATAACGCTCGCCTTCTTTTGGCGGACGAACCGTGCCGCTGACCGTATCACCCGTTCTGAGTCCGAAGCGGCGAATTTGGGAGGGCGAAACGTAAATATCATCGGGGCCCGGCAGGTAATTATAGTCGGGGGAACGTAAAAATCCGTAACCGTCGGGCAGGATTTCCAAAACACCGTTGCCGTAAATATCGCCTAACTGAGCGGCGCGCTTCAGGATCTCAAAAACCATATCTTGGCGGCGTAGTCCCGCGGCGTTCTCAATTTTTAATTTTAACGCCAGCTGTGTGACTTCCCGGATGTCTTTTGATTTCAGATTTTTCGAGTTGAGCTCTTTGCGCTCCTCCTCGGTCAAATTGATTTCTGACAAATCAACTGGAGCCGATTCCTCGTGGTGAACGTCATCAGCATGCATTTCCGGACGATGGTCTTGTCCGTTGCTATGGCCGCCTTGGTAATGGCCGCCGCCACCGCGATGATCATTGCGGTCGCGATCATTGCGTCCGCCGCCTCCGCCGCCGCCACCACTATGTCGTTGGAACGGACGTTTACCGCCGCCACCACCGCCACCGCGATGATCGTTGCGTTCACGGTGATGTCCGCGTCCGCCGCCTTGGCCGCCACCCTGTTTAAAATGCCGGGGGCGATCATCGCGTTCTCGCGGTTCAGTGGGCATTGGTGTTCCACCGCTAGCGGGCGCGCCGCCTTCAGCTTTCGCTTCGGGTGGAGTCGCAGGTTTAACTTCGTCTTTTGTTTTTGAGGGATTCTCTTTGTCGTCCAAGGGCACTCATTTGAAAGGGTTTTTATTTGGGAACCCCGTATAGGGGTAAATCAGCTAGACTTTAGGATTGATCTACTGTTTGTGAACTCCTTC
The DNA here is from genome assembly GCA_031392725.1 of Pseudobdellovibrionaceae bacterium. GTDB lineage: Bacteria > Bdellovibrionota > Bdellovibrionia > Bdellovibrionales > UBA1609 > JALHOQ01. The sequence goes on along the minus strand of JANMVK010000308.1, from coordinate 7,603 downwards.
TATTTATGAAGTATTCGGCTATTTTGTCAACCAGGTGCCCCAAAACGAGACATTGTGCTGTGCATAATGAGAATTACGCAAAGTGATACAAAATTCCTCGAAAACTGGCCATTCGTTTGACACGCGGCGCTCTAAATTGGGGAGATCTCTCAACTTTTTGTAAAACTAGCCGATCTATTATCTGGAACGGGAGGACACCATGGACCAGAAACAAGATACGACTACGCCCCATCCTAGAATTCCCCTGCAGATGGGTGTGGAGTTCCGTAAGAGCTATGGCCGCCAGAACGCCAAGGGCATCCTTAAAAACATCTCCCTGAGTGGAGCCTTCTTGGAAACCACTACGCTTGAACTGGCGCCGTCAGACAAAGTGGTTCTTGAAATCATCGTCAGTGAGCGCCGACGCAAAATGCCCGCGACTATTATTTGGAAGAACGCCAACGGCTGCGGAGTGCAGTTTCACCCCTTCAATCGCCGTGACGTACAAATTGTCGATGACCTTATGTATTTCGTGCAGAACCGCCGCGACTTTCGCAAAGGCATTTTGGACGACATTTTCAAGCAAGCCGCCTGATGTGGGCTCTGCCCGCCTAGGGGGCGCCGCTAAAAATAAAGGCCGCTTTTCAGCGGCCCTTTTTTTGTCAAAATTTAATTAAACAACTTTACTCTATTTGAGTCTGCGTTGTCGTATTGAAGTCAATTTGACGGCGTTGTCTTTTCTTGCGGATCGAGATGAACAGCGCGGCCGCGGCTAAAAGTAAAACCGCTCCCACTCCCAGCATCATGGTTTGATCCGGATCTTGAGTCATATCCGTGGCCGCCACTTGTGACGGATCAGTGGGAGCCGCGCCATCGGGCGGAGGCGGAGGAGGTGGCGGAGGAGGTGGTGGCTCGACACTTCCGGCGGCGTTAGGATCCGGGCCCGGAGGCAAATCGTTCTGCGCTTGATCGGGCGGAGGAGGTGGCGGAGGTGCCGCGGCGGTGTCTTGCGGAAGGGGTTCCGAAGGTGGAGCGGGCGCGGCTTCCGGTGGCATTTCGCCGGCCGGAGGAGGAGGTGGCGCGCCGTCGGTCGCCGCCATTGCGGGCGCGGCTACGTCGGTTTTCGGCCAATATTTAAGCTGCGTGCCTTCATCCAAATCACCTTTGGATTCCGTATCATTGGTCGCATATAACTCCATCCAGCTTCGATCGTGGCCGAGTAATTCCTTACCCACCTTGCGGATGTTGTCACCGGCTTTAGCGGTGTAAACTTCCGGCGGAACGCCGGCGTCTTCATAAAATGTTTTAACAACGGTGTCGTCGGTCGGGCGCTGCGGGGAATTGTAGTAGAACTTGTCCCCCACTTTGACCGGGCGTGAACAGTTATATGAGTTCACTTTGCATAGATCTTTTTCTTTCACGCCGGTTTTTTGGCCGATGGTTTCCGGCGTGTCGCCGTCGCGCGCGATGTAGATCGCATTGACCAAAGTCTTGCCCACTTTATAAGGAGTGGATTTAATTTTTTGTAAAGACCCAACGGCTGGAGCCGGTGCTTCCTCAGAGGCAGGTTCTGGCGTGCCCGACATTGGCGCCGCGCCGGGCTCCTCTATAGGAGGAGGTTCCGAAGCCGCCATATCACTCGGAGGCGGAGTTGTTTCTGGATCCGGTGTTGCTTCAGGCTCAGCCGGAGGTGCCGCGGCCATGTCGCCGCCCGCATCCGGAGGAGGTGCTCCCAAATCATCAGCGGGAGGAGTCTCACCTAAGTCATTCGGTGTAACTTCTCCGCCGGCGCCGGTGTCGGCCACCGCGGATCCGCCGTCGACTTTGTCGTCGCCACCGAATTCGTCGGCATCTCCTCCGAGGTCGTCAGCCGCCGCGGTTTCACTGCCGCCGCCGCTGTCGCCTTCCAGGTCATCATTATTTTCCTTCGCGTCCGCTTCTTCTAAAGCGTCGCCTCCCTCCGATACCGCGACATCGTCGCCGGTTTCTTCGGCCTTTTTGGAGGTGCATGAGGATGTGGCTAAACACATCATCAGCGCAAAGGTGACAATCACATACTTCCTGAACATGACGTATACCTCGTTGAGATTCGTGGACCAGATTCAATTACAGCACACTCAACAAAACAGAGAAAAGATTATTTAACTGGACCAGACGTAGGTGGGATCGACTAATGTCGGGCGGGGAGCGGGGAAAGTTTCGCGCCGGTCTTCACTTTGTGAGTGGAGAACCAGCCTTTGTTCATCTCCAAAGCGTAAGCGGCCGGCTTGCGGCTTTGGTACGTGGGAATTTCAACTTGCACCATGGATGAGGCCGGGACCATCTCCTGAACGTCGACCAAAGTGCCATTGCTGTCGATAAATCCAATGCTCAAAGGTATTAACGTGTTTTTCATCCAAAAGGATTGTGGCATCTCTTGATCAAATACAAATAGCATTCCGGTGTCGGCGGGCAACTTGGTGACATACATCAAGCCCTCGCTGCGATTGGCGTCGGTGTCGGCCACATAAGCTTCGAACTTTTGCGCGCCGATTTTGAATTTAGATTTTTTGTATTGCTTGCTGAGATCGCGGGCCTGAACAGTGAAAAGCGGAGCTAACAGCGCCAAAATTAAAATTCTTGCCATGCCAAGGCCACTCCATATCTAACGCCGCGGGTGGAAACCGTGATTTCTGATTTGCCTAAGGCCCGCACGGCACCGGCCAAAATCAGCGCGCCCGTGACGATCACATCGGAGCGCTTGGGCTGCATGCCGGGAAGAACTTCCCGCTCCGCAATGGTCATCTTCGCAAGCTTGCCGATCCAATTTTGAATGCGATCCACGCTGAGCTTGTAACCATTGACTAAATTTTCGTCGAAGGCCTTTTGTTGCTCCAGCGCCGCAAGCGTGGTCGGCGTGCCCGCCACGGCCACCAATTCGGTGATGATGGCGCCCGACAATTTCACCTTGGCAAATTCGGTCTGCACATACTGGGAAATTTTGGTCATGGCGGTGCGGTCCACGGGATGAGCTTTAATGTACATTTCGGTGAGGCGCACGCTGCCGACATCGAGGCTTTGGCTTTTCAGGCCCTCGGGTCCTTGGAAAATAATTTCGGTGGAGCCGCCGCCGACATCGACCACCGCGCAACCCTCCGTGCTGGCACGGTCGCTCAACGCGCCTTTAAAAGTCAGGTCTGCTTCGCGTTCACCTTCAATAATGTGAATGGGAATTCCCAATTCGCGTCCCATTTCGACCAGCTCATTGCCGTTGGCCACGTCACGGGCCGCGCTGGTCGCGACCGCGATCACTTTTTCGCATTGATGCGTTTTAATTTTTTGGGCGTAGTCCATCAGGCATTTGCGCATGCGCGTGAGAGCGTCGGGATGAAAGCGCCGGCTGGCGTGCACACCCTGGCCTAATTTTGTGATCCGGGTTTCGTCGAGGATCACCTTTGTTATTTGATGCCCGTCGACTTCGGCAATGAGCAGAAGCGAGGTGTTGGAACCCAAATCCAGGGCGGCGACTCTCATCTTAACCTTTCAACTTGGATTGCAGAATTTGATTCACCATTTCGGGATTGGCTTGGCCCTTTGAGGCTTTCATCACCTGACCGACAAAAAATCCAAACAATTTGATTTTACCACCGCGATAGTCGGCGACAGCTGGTTCGTTTGCGGCCATCACTTCATCGACGATTTTTTCAATGGCCGACGTGTCGGTGATTTGCGCCATGCCCTTGGATTTTACGATGTCCTTAGGCGGCTTGGAGGTCTTCCACATTTCAAGAAATACATCCTTGGCCATTTTGCCGGAGATTTCTTTGGAGTCGATCATAAGAATCAAATCCGCAAGGTGTTGCGCGCTGATGGGAGTTTTTTCCATATCGAGCCGCGCTTCATTTAATTCGCGCAGCATTTCTCCCATAATCCAATTGCTCGCGGCTTTGGGATTATTCGAGGCCTTGGCCACAATTTCAAAATAGTCGGCCAAAGACTTCTCCGCGGTCAGCACGAAGGAATCATAAGCGGGGAGCCCGAAGGCGGTTTGAAAACGCTGCGCGCGGGCGAGCGGCAGTTCCGGCAACTCGCCTCTCACTTTAGTCAAGAACGCGGGGTCCAACCGAACCGGAAGCAGATCGGGATCAGGGAAGTAACGGTAGTCGTGAGCTTCCTCTTTCGAGCGCATGGCGAAGGTGCGGTTTTTGGTGGCGTCATACAACCGCGTTTCTTGCGTGATCTTCTCGCCGGTTTCCTTGCAATCGATTTGCCGCTGAATCTCATACTCCACAGCTTTTTCCACAAAACGGAAGGAGTTGATGTTTTTCAACTCCACTTTGGTGCCAAGCTTGGGATCACCCTTCTTGCGCACGCTCACATTGCAATCGCAGCGCATGGATCCTTCTTCTAAATTTCCATCACATACATTCAGATAGCGCAGAATCCGGCGCACCGTGCGCGCATATTCTGCGGCCTCCTGCGGCGTGCGCATGTCGGGGGCCGATACGATTTCGAGCAAAGCTACGCCCGCGCGGTTTAAATTAATCAGGGTGAAGTCGCCGGAGTGAATGGACTTACCGGCGTCTTCTTCCAAATGCGCGCGTTCGATGTTCACTTTGCGAATTTCGCCGTCGAGAAAATACTCGACATGGCCTCTTTCACAAATGGGCTCGTCAAATTGTGAGATCTGATAGCCCTTGGGCAAATCAGGATAGAAATAATTTTTACGCGCGAACACAGATTTTTCGCGGATGTTGCAATTTAAAGCGAGACCGGTGCGCACGGCGAACTCAATCACTTTGCGGTTCACCACCGGCAACGTGCCGGGCATTCCTAAACTCACAGGCGTGACGTTTTCATTGTCAGCGCCGCCAAAGGTGGTGGAGTCCGCTGAGAAGATTTTGCTCTCGGTCAGGAGCTGCGCGTGAATCTCAAGGCCGATGACGGCTTCCCAATCATTGTAAGACACTGGGCAACTCCTTAATGGCGAGAGACTCTTCAATCACAGATCCGACGTTAAACAAATGCTGCTCTTGAAAGTGCGCCGACAACAACTGCACCCCGATAGGCAGGCCCTTAGTGCTAAAACCCGCAGGGACGCTCATGCCGGGAATTCCGGTGAGGTTGGCGCTGGTGGTGTAGATGTCATTCAAATACATTTGCAGCGGATCCAAAATGCGGTCGCCAATTTTAAACGCGGGCGAAGTGGTCACAGGGCTGATCACCACTTGGCATTTGCTAAACACATCTAAAAATTGCTGGCGCAGTAAGCGGCGCACTTGGCAGGCCTTTTTGTAATAGGCGTCGTAGTAACCGGACGACAGAGCGTAAGTGCCAAGAATAATCCGGCGCTTCACCTCGCTGCCAAAACCCTCGCCGCGCGTGCGGCAATAAAATTCGGCGAGATCTTCCGCCGGATGTTTGGAAAAATCAGCGCGATGGCCAAAGCGCACGCCATCGTAGCGGGCTAAGTTGCTCGACGCTTCGCTGGTGGCGATTAAATAATAAATCGGCACGGCCATTTCTGTGAGAGGAATGGAAACTTCAACCGTCTCAGCCCCCGCCTTTTTAACGGCATCAATGGCGCGGTCAACCGCTTTGCGGGTCTCCGGCTCGAGCTGATCGGAGAAGTACTCCTTAGGCAGCCCGACTTTTAAACCTTTAAGACTTTTATTGATGCTCGCGCTCCACTGCGGCACGGGAACTTTCGCTGTGGTGCTGTCGCGTTCGTCATGACCACAAATCGATTCGAGAACCAGCGCGGAATCTTCAACCGTGCGGCTGAACGGTCCCGCTTGATCCAAACTCGAGGCAAACGCCACGATTCCATAACGGCTGACGCGGCCATAAGTGGGTTTCACCCCTACGATTCCGCAAAAACTGGCGGGCTGACGAATGGACCCGCCCGTATCGGTGCCGATTGAAGCTGTGGCCATGCCGGCGGCCACCGCGGCCGCGGATCCACCGCTGGAACCGCCGGGAACGTAATCCAAATTCCACGGATTGCGGCTGATGCCAAAATGCGAAGTCTCAGTGCTTGAACCCATGGCAAATTCGTCTTGATTGGTTTTGCCCAGAGTGATGGCGCCGGATTTTTCCAAACGCTCCACCACGGTCGCCGAATAAGGCGGCACGAAGTTATGCAAAATTTTTGAACCCGCCGTGGTCCTTAAGCCCTTGGTACAAAGCATATCCTTGATCGCCAGGGGCACGCCGGCCAGGGGCCCGACTTTTTCGCCCTTAGCGATGCGCTGATCAATCTTCGTCGCCGTCTCCAGCGCCTGATCGTTCATGGTAATATAGGCGTTGAGTTTTTTATTCCATTTTTCGCTCTGGCCTAAAAATTTCTCCGTCACTTCGCGTGCGGAAACTTTTTTGCTGCTGATGGCGGCCGCGAGATTTTTTAAAGATGTTGTTAATACGTTCATCAGCCCACCACCGGAGGAACTTTAAACAAATTGCCGATGGTTTCAGGAGCGTTGGCCGTGGCCACCTCGGGACTTTCCCAAATTTGCGCTTTATCGTCGCGCCAGAACGCTTCCATGTCGGTCGGGGTCACCAGCGGCTCGACGCCCTTGGTGTCGACCTTAGACACTTGTTCGAAATGGCCAAGAACTGAGGACAACTGCTTGGCCAATTCTTTAGTTTCAGCCGGCGTCAGGGACAGACGGGCCAAGTATGCGACGCGGTCCACTTCTTCTTCGGAAATCATGCGCAATTCCTCTCAAAACGTTCTTTTTAGCCTTGGACCGGCTCAGGCACAATGATATTTTGCTCAGTCTATGGCGACTGTTCCCAGCAAATCGGTGGCAAAAAAGCGTTTAGGCGAGCTCAGGGCGCTCATTCACGAGCACGACCACAGCTATTTCGTCATGGATAAGCCCATCATCGGCGACTTTGAATACGACCAACTGCTTGCAGAGCTACTTAAGCTCGAGAATGAGTATCCCGACCTAGCGACGGCCGATTCGCCCAGCCAGCGAGTGGGCGGCGCGCCGCTGGAGGAGTTTGAAAAAGCCCCTCACCGCAAGCCCATGATCTCCTTATCCAACACCTATTCAATTGATGAAGTGCGTGAATTTGATGAGAGGGTAAAAAAATTCTTAGAGAAAGATAAAACCGTGACCTATTTTTGCGAGCCCAAGTTCGACGGCCTGGCCGTGGAATTGATTTATGAAAAAGGCGCGCTCGCCGGAGCTCTCACCCGCGGTGACGGCGTGGTGGGAGAAAATGTTCTGAGCAATATTAAAACCATTCGGAACATTCCGATGTTTCTTAAAGGCAAAGCCCCGCCGCTGCTGGAAGTGCGCGGTGAAATCTTGATGCTGAAAAAAGACTTCGCCAAGCTCAATGAACAGCAACAAGAAGCGGGAGAGATGACCTTCGCAAATCCCCGCAACGCGGCCGCCGGATCCATCCGCCAATTGGATCCGCGAATAACGGCAAAACGGCCGCTGCGGTTTTATGCTTATGCTCCCGGAGTGGTTGAGGGCCTGACCATCCATTCGCAGGACGACTGGTATGAAAAGATCAGTGCTCTGGGTTTGCCCACGGTTCCGGTCGGAGGCAAAAAACCGCTGGCCTTAATCGCAGAAGGCATCGATGAAGCCACCGAATATTACGAAAATATTTTAAAAATGCGCCA
>JANMVK010000162.1:0-1064 GCA_031392725.1 Pseudobdellovibrionaceae bacterium | reverse complement strand
GATCGGCATCGACTTCGCGGCATTGTTCTAAATACTCGCGGGTGCAATAAAAGCGCGCACGGGCCTGCAGGCAAAACGAAATGGCGTGATCGGCGCGGAACTTCAGCTCTTTTAATTTACGTGAGCCTTTGAATTTAATTTCGACATATTGCTGGTGGCCTTTGATTTCGGTGAAGCGGCAGGATTCCACTCCCACTCCCAAGGTCTTGAGCAAACCCAAGGTCACATCGTGCGGAGACATGGCAAAGGCCTGAACGTTATGTTGGGTGAGCGCGATGCCCGCGTCGACCGGAGACAGCCACACCGGCAACATGGCGTCGCCGCCTTTTTCCTTAAACAGCATCACCGGGCGTGAACGGTCCATGCCTGTGGTCATGCCGAACGCTTCCAGTTCAATCATATGCCGGGTCGGCTTGAGCCGGGCCTCAACTTTATTCGTAGGATTTTTCACTGCACCATCTCCCCTCGTAAGGTTAACGGTTTGGCCACATTGATTTTAACAGCCACGGTTTGGCCGATCAGGGACTCACTGCCCTTAAAATATACGGCTTTATTTTGACTCGAGCGGCCCATCAGATTGCCCTCCTCTGAATCAAAACGTTCCACCAAAACTTGTAAGGTTTGCCCGTTATATTTTTCCGCGAGTTTAAACGCGAGTTCGGTGTGTTTTTGGAGCAAGCGCGACAGGCGCTCACTTTTCACATCATCGGGAATTTGATTTTCAAAGCGCGCGGCTTTGGTCATGGGGCGGGGACTGTAATTGAATGCGAAAATGTTCTCGTAGGGAACTTCTTCAATCAGATTCATGGTGTCCTGGAATTGTGCCTCAGACTCACCCGGAAAGCCAACGATGATGTCGGTCGAGAGCACAGCGTTGGGCAAGTGCTTAAAGATCATGCGGACACGGTTCATATACTCTTCATGTGTATATCCGCGGTTCATTTTAGCCAGCACATCGGAATTGCCACTTTGCACCGGCAAATGAATGTACTCCATGATCTTGCTCTGGTGAGCCGCCATAACTTCAATCAGCTCCTCGGAAAAATCTTTAGGATGCGAAGTCG
>JANMVK010000151.1:0-2744 GCA_031392725.1 Pseudobdellovibrionaceae bacterium | reverse complement strand
TGGAAGGCACTTCGCGCCGCTGGATTTATGAACAATATGATCAGCGTGTGGGCGCTAAAACCGTGCGCGATTGCGATGAATCGGTCAGTGTCGTGCGTTTGCCGTCCGCCCGCGGCTTCGGTTTGGTGCTGGGTTGCCGTCCGCATGTGATGCGTGTGGATGCCAAGGTCGGCGGCTATGACAGCGCGTTTTATCCGGCGCTCGAGTTGGCCGCAAAGGGCTTTCAAACTCTAGCCGTGACCGATTGCTTGAATTTCGGTAATCCGGAAAAAGAACAGATTATGAGTGAATTTGTCGCCAGCGTGGAAGCGCTCGCCGAGGCCACCAAAGCCCTCGATGCGCCGGTAATCAGCGGCAACGTCAGCTTTTACAATGAAACGTTAAACCAAAACATCACTTCCACTCCCGCCACCGGTTTGGTCGGTTTGCGCGAAACGATTGAGCGGATTCCGCGCTCGCAGTTCACCGATAAGGGTGACCAGATTTACCTCTGGAGTTGTCCTGGGGTGGAGCTGACGGGCGACCAACTGAACGGAACCATGGCCTTCACCGGCGCTTTGGATGTAAAAAAGATTACGGCTTGGATTGAGAGTGTGCGCCAGGCTTCCCTTAGTCCCGAAGTGAAAGCCACCCGCGTGAACGGAAAATTCGGTCTCGGCTACACGCTGTACCGGATGTGCGGCGAAAATCTGGGCGCTGTCGTCGCCAACGATATGGATTTCACCACCGAAAAACTTTATGAAGTGGTGTTTGTGGGGTCGGCGGCTCTTGAGGCCGTTCTGAAAAAAGCCGCGTTCGTGACCTCATCAAATGTGGTACGGTTGGGCCAAACCGGTGAGCCGTCGCTCATTCTCGGTAAGCAGACTTATTCTCTTAAAGATTTACATCGGGCTTATCGTAACGGATGGAGGAAGAATTTTGTCCAGTTGGCGTGAAGAATGTGCCGTATTTGGAGCGTGGGGCGACCCGGAAGCGGCTCGCATGACCTACTTGGGCCTCTATGCTCTTCAGCACCGTGGACAAGAGGGTTCGGGCATAGTTTCGCTCAACGAGGGCCAACACATTATTCACAAAGGTGAGGGATTAGTCGGCGACATTTATAAGGAGTCAGACTTAATCCGTTTAGTGGGTTCCGCCGCTATCGGCCACAACCGCTATTCCACCACCGGCGCCAGCCAGCTGCACAATGTGCAACCGCTGTCGGCTCATTTATTAAACGGACCTGTGGCGCTCGCTCATAACGGCAATATCGTAAACGCCGATGTCCTGCGCGATGAACTCAAAGGCCAGGGCGCGATTTTTCAGGGCACTAACGACACCGAGTGTTTGTTGCATATGCTGGCGCGGCTGACTTCAAAAGATATCATCACCTGTTTAAAGGAATCCTTGCCGCGAATGGTGGGCGCTTATTCATTTGTGTTGCTCACCCATGACCGCTTGATCGCGGCGCGCGATCCTTATGGATTCCGTCCTCTGGTTTTGGGCCGCCGTCCGCTCGGCGATGGCACGTCCAGCTGGGTCGTGGCCTCCGAGACCTGCGCGTTTGATTTGATCGGCGCCAAGTTGGTGCGGGAAATCGAGCCGGGTGAGATTGTTTGGATTGATAAAGACGGCGAGCATCGCGAAAAAATTCCCGGTCCCACTCAGCGTTTGGCCAAGTGTGTATTTGAACATGTCTACTTCGCTCGGCCCGACAGTTCCGTATTTGGCTTGAGCGTTTATGAATCGCGCAAGAAGATGGGCGAAATTTTAGCAGAAGAAAGTTCCATCGACGCCGACATCGTGGTGCCCGTGCCCGATAGCGGAGTGCCGGCCGCCATCGGCTATGCGCGCAAGAGCGGTCTTCCGTTTGAGCTTGGCATCATCCGCAATCATTATATCGGCCGCACATTTATTCAGCCGTCGCAGAGTATTCGCAGTTTTGGCGTAAAAATTAAATTGAATCCGCAGAGTGAAGTTTTAAAGGGCCAACGCGTGATCGTGGTGGATGATTCTCTCGTGCGCGGAACCACCAGCCAGAAAATTATCCGCCTGGTTCGCGCGGCGGGAGCCAAGGAAGTTCACTTCCGCATTGCTTCGCCGCCCACGACCGGCCCATGCTACTACGGCGTGGACACACCCGGCCGCTCGCAGCTGATCGCGAGCCAGCACACTAAAGAAGAGATCCGCGAATTTATCGACGCCGATACGCTGGCCTATTTGTCAGTGGAAGGCATGATGAGAGCGGTTAAAGGCAATTCAAAAGAATTTTGTGCCGCTTGTTTTGACGGAAACTATCCGACGGCGCTGCCGCGGGTGGAGCGTTCATAATATTATTTAAGGGGGGGTATGGAACTGGAACGGGAACACTTTGTCCACCTCGCGAAAATTTCCAAGAAACCCCTTCCAGTCATTGGCCTGACGCTGACTGCGCCAGGCGTGTTCACATTTGGCGCCGGCCAGCGTTTTGGCTTCGACCAGCGATTCCGGCAGCGCATTCGCATTGCGCCAATCGCGCTGTATCTCGCGCAGATTTGCGCGCTCTATGTCGTCGAGCGGTTCCTGCTCGGCGGCACGCAACCATTCGGCCAGGTGCGGATCGGTGCGCGCGCGATGCATCAATGTATTGAGCTCCGCCTCGGCCGCGGCGCGGGCCTCGTTGCCCTTGGGCGGCATCATTGCGGCGCGGTCCCACGAGACCATGCTGGAGAGGTGGTTGAAACGATAGACCTGCAGTTGCCGACGGGCGAGCTCGGTGTACGCGG
>JANMVK010000071.1:0-2411 GCA_031392725.1 Pseudobdellovibrionaceae bacterium | reverse complement strand
GATTTTGACATCTCGAGGGAGATGATCACGATGAGCGATGGGGTTCAAGTGAGCACCACTTTGTTCACCCCCAAGGGTCAAAACCCCAACACGAAATTTCCCGTGTTGCTTGAAATGCAACCGTACCGCAAAGACGATCTGTTTCTGGCGCGCGACTATACATTGCACAGCTTTTTCGCCCGCAATGGCTATGTGCTGATCAAAGCCGATGTGCGCGGCACCGGCTCCTCCACCGGACCGATTCCCGACCGCGAATATTCGGACAAAGAAATCAGCGATGCGGTGGAACTGATTCATCACTATGCCAATGCGAAGTGGTCGAGCGGCAAAGTCGGAATGTGGGGAATTTCTTGGAGCGGATTCAATGCCCTGCAGACGGCAATGCGCAATCCTCCGGAATTGAAGGCCGTCATCGCCGCCCACGCCAGCGATGATTTGTTCCACGATGATGTGCACTTTATCGACGGCGCGTTTCATGTCGATGAGTATGAGCTATCGATTGAAAACGATCTCACCCTTCCGCGTTCGCCCGGCTATCAGCTCGATGAAGAGTATTTCCGTGACCGTTTTGACATTGAGCCGTGGTTTCTGCGCTACAAACGCGAACAAAAAGACGGTCCGTTTTGGCAAGCCGAATCCCTGCGCGGTCAGTATCAGCGCTTAAAAACTCCGGTTCTGTTGATCGGTGGATTGCTCGACGGTTACCGCGACACGATCGCCCGGCTGTTGGATTTTTCCTCAGGCCCGGTAAAGGCCATGCTGGGACCTTGGAATCACTCGTGGCCCAACGACGCCAATCCCTGCCCCTGTTTTGAATGGCGCGATGAAGCGCTTAAGTGGTGGGATTTTTATTTAAAAGACAAAGGCGCGCCTCCGCGCGACCGGCAGTTTCATGTGTTCCAACGTGCGGGCGACGCGCCCAATGTGGAATTGCAACAGTATCAAGGCAGCTGGCACGCACTTCAGTGGAATGAACGGGTGAAGTCCTCAAAGGATTTTTATTTATCGTCGCGCGGACGCTTACTCCCAGGTCTGGAGCCGCGCACGGGTGTGGTGGGCGTGCCCTATGTGGCGAGCAACGGTCACGCTTCAGGATTTTGGTGGGGTGAACGCACGCCTGACATGATTGATGATGACACGTCGAAGGTGACGTTTGATAGCGAGCTATTGACGGAAAAAATCGAACTGATGGGAGTGGCTGAAATCAATTGGGCGGCCCGCACTTCAGCACCGTGGGCCACTTGGTCGGTGCAACTGGAAGATGTTTTTCCTGATGGCCGCGTGGCCGCGGTCACCGGCGCTGTGAAAAACTCCAGCCAGGATCGCTCGCGCACCCAACCACGGGGCGCGGCCCCTCATCAATTAATTAACCACTCTTTACCTTTGCATTTTTCCACGTGGACGTTTCAACCCGGGCACCGCATCCGAATCACCGTGGCGCACTCGCAATTTCCCATGATTTGGCCCATGCCGTTTCATGTTTCCTCGCAGCTGGTGACCGGCGTCAAGGACTCGTATTTGCGCCTGCCCCTGCTGCCGCCGGATGATCCGGTCAACCACCAATTTCAAACCCCTCCGCGCGAGTTGCAAACCTATCCCGGCATTAAGAACGAAGTGTCGCGCTGGCCTTATGAGAGCAAAGCTGAGCGCGAGGCCGATGGTAAATTCAGCGTGTTGTGGAAGGCCGACAGCCGCTTTGAAATTGACGGCCGCGAGCATTACTTTTTTGAAGAAACCGCTCATGCGACCCGTGATGACCGGCCGTGGGCTTCCCAATTTGTCGGCCGCGCGGGCCACACCATCCGTTTTCCCGGACGTGAACTCCGTTTCAGCACCGATATTTTGGTGGACTCAGATAGAAAATATTTTCACGTGACGTTCACGCGCAATGCTTTTGAAAACGGCGCGAACGTTCGCACTAAGACTTGGCGCGAATCCATTCCGCGCCGCTTTCACTGAATCACCGAGTAATATTGCCCCGGCTCCGGTAGTTATCCCCGTCCCAAATTTATCTAATTCGAACTAATGCGAATCGACCGACTTTCCTTTGTGGCAGAGGCTTTGCTCACTCTGTTTAAGAATTCTTAATCGACCAAAGGAGGTCCCCCTTGAAGAAGTTAGTAATATTGATGGCCCTTATGCCCGCCTTGACTCTGGTGGCGTGTAACCGGCACAGCAGGAAAAATCCCGCGGCCGCGGCCAGTGAAGCGCTGAAGGATAAAGATTTACAAAAAACTTTTCAGTCAAAGTGTGAGATCAAAGGCATCGATGCCGTGGTTACCGGCATAATGACCCTCGGCCAAGCTTCGGTAAAAAGCTCGCGCGTACTGTGGAAATTCTCCGGCAACCAAGTCACTCGCACCACGGTTTTATTCGCGCAAGCTGACTGCGCCCAAGAATCCTGGGTGTTT
>JANMVK010000026.1:0-2117 GCA_031392725.1 Pseudobdellovibrionaceae bacterium | reverse complement strand
CGCGCAAATGCGGGGTTGCCGCCCGGCCATAGTGCACCAGTTCCAGGAAAAACTCGGTGGCCTCGGGGTCCAATTTCCAAAAGGCGGCCAGGCCGATGGCGTGATCGGGCGTGATGTGCACGTGGCCGTTCAGCACCTGCGACATAAAGGAGCGCTGGCATTGGGCCGCGTCCGCCAGCTGGCTCTTATAACCGCGCGTCTCTTCGTTCCGGTCGATCTGGTCGGCCAGGTACTTCTTGTAGTCGGAATACGAGTAAATTGGATCCAAATCCATAGGCAAATCCTAGCATATTCTGGAGTTAATAAAACATGAAATTGTAGTTAATAATTTAATATCAGTGATATTGAGGAAAATTTAGGCCGGGCGTACTTCTTGTTTCAACAAACCGGATCAATAAAGATCCAAAACATAGGAGAACAAAATGAAAAAGCTACCCTTCCTTCCCTTCATCGCCGCCGCAACCCTGATGGCGCAGTCGGCTCTCGCTTCGGAATTGTCCTGCAACATCAGCCGGACCGACAAATACAATCCAAACAACATCTCCACCGACCAGTTGGCGGTTCCCTTTGATCCGTCCGATCGCGAACGCGGAAACCCTGTGCTCGCCGAAGGCTATTTGCAGTCGCGACTGATCCCGCCCGGAGCCGCTGTTCGCTACTCCTTCGTGATCACCAGCCGCCGGGCCATGGAGACGCGCCTGACTCTGGAAACAGTGGTTATGCAGACCGGCCAAGTGATTGTGTCCGAAACTCAAAATGGTTCATTGGCCGGTGCTCCCGCGACTGTCACGAACCGCTTTGATTCAGGCACACGCGACTACAGCTACGAAGTGAGCTGCGACGTTCAGAACTCTAACTAATTAATTAAAGACAAGAGGAACTAAAATGAAATCACTTAAAGTCACAATCATCTTTTTGGCCAGCTGCCTCGGCAGCTTGGCCTCGGCCCAGAACTGGAACCAAATCCGCGGCGCGGAACTGACTTGCATCTATCAAGCGCAGTCGAGCTACCACGGATTGCAGACCGTAGTCCTGACCTTCCGCCAAGACTCCTGGGGCCGGCCCACGGGGGGCTGGATTCAGATTCAGCGGCCCAACGGCTCGGAAGCCCATGTGGGAATTCCGGCCAAGGACATCCGCCAAATGTCGGCGGGCCCTTTGTACGGCGCCGAACTGGTGGCCAATATTCACGTTCGATCCTTTGATGTCGACCTGGTGTTGAACTATGTGGGAAATGATCTGCGCAACGACGCGGAGTATTTGATGAACTCATGGAACGCCAGTGTGCAGGACATGATTCAAGCCTACGCCCACCTGATGAGCCGTGGCGGCATCCGCCACCGCACTCAAAACCCCATGGCACAAATGACCGGCAGCGTGCGCGGTCAAGACGGCCAAATCACCAAACTGGCAAGCAGCCAATTTGCTTGCTCCCTTAATTAAGCGGTTTTATCCCGGGCAGGAGTTCCCCTCCTGCCCGAAGTTTTTACAACCACCGAAATCTTACAGGTTCCGAAAAGAGTTCATTCTCAAACAATAGCGACTGAGCTATATCCGGGGCCAACTCTTCGGAGGCCTAGGGCATATGATAAAGTCATTCCTTATATTTCTCAGCCTCGTATCGTGCGTGGCGCAGGCGCAATACAGCAAACAACGAATCAACTCTGCGGAGGCAAAAGCGATTTTGCAAGCCGCGGTTCAAGGTTCGGATGCGCAAGCGCGGTACCTTAAAAATACTCTGGAGCAGATTACAGCCTTGCGCTATTACGAGGCGCGCGGCAATTCTATCGAGGACGGTTCAACAATTGAGAGACACCCAAACGGTGAAATCCGTTTCGAGGTCGTGCAGGGCTTTGACGGTCCGATTGTGATCAGCCCGTTAAAAGGAACATCGCTGCGGCTTTCGGTGAGCGGTCGGCTGAGCGATGAAAAGCCACCCTATGGGGTGAAAGTCGAATCCGTTTCGATCAATTTCAGTGAGGGCGATTTGACCGGCGGGGGCGCCAGCACTTCGGGCGGTAGAAATTGAGAAAATTAATTATTTTTTTAAATCTTTACTTTGCTGCGCGGCTCGGGCCCAGGTGAAGCTCCAATCAATGCACCTCTGGCGGGCCTGG
>JANMVK010000838.1:0-4255 GCA_031392725.1 Pseudobdellovibrionaceae bacterium | reverse complement strand
TTCCGTCATTCCTTTGAGTCCGGTGTTTTTCAACCCTTTCACCTTCGCTAAGTTTTGCAGCTCCACGAAATTCTGTGGAGTGAAACGAAACGTTTTCTGGAGGAGATTAAGATCGTCGCGGATAGCCACACCCACTTTAACGATCGTCCTATTCTCCAAGATATTTTTGAGAACCTGAAACTGGGTCACGTGTTGAAGCCGGATCAAATAGGCGTCGGCATCGGTCGATAGCTGCAACAAGGCCACCTTATAAACCTCGCCCTTGCGAAAACTTGGCCTGGTTTCGGTATCAAATCCAAGGACTTTGGGCTCCCCCAAATTCAACGCAAGCAATTCCTGATCATTGCGGATCAAATGAATTTTGCCCGGAAAGGAAATGGGTTTTGGGGGAAACTGGTCACTCAAACGCCAACCACAAAAACCGGCTCCGCGAGCAAATTTGTTCCGGAGTGAAATCGTGCGCTCGAAGAAGATATCAATATGAATAATAATGTGATCAGCACTGCATCCAGACTACGTTGTCCCGCGATCTTAAGTCACACTCATTGTTCACGCCATACTATTGTCTGGGCCCAAATCATGAGTGCCGGAGGGATAAATCAAAATATTCATCGACGCCGATGGCTGCGCGGTCAAAGACGAAGTTTATAAAGTGGCGGGCCGCTATAAATTAAAAGTTTTAGTGGTGGCCAATGCCTATCTCAATATTCCATTGAATGCCGAAATTGAAATGCAAGTGGTCTCCGGCGGCTTTGATGCGGCCGACGATTGGATCGTGGAGCAATCGACTCCTGGCGATATCGTGGTCACCTCCGACATTCTGCTCGCGGCCCGCCTGGTGGCGAAACAAGTGGGAGCGCTTGGCCCCAAAGGCGCTGAGTGGACCGAAGACAATATCGGCAACGCGGTTGCCAATCGCGAGTTGATGCAAAACTTAAGGCATATGGGTGAAATGCGCGGTGGCCCTTCGCCAATGGAAAAAAAGGACCGTTCTCAATTTCTGGGCAAACTTGATCAGATGATTCAAAAGCGCTCGAAAAAGGCCTAATCGATCTTCGTACGGGTGGCGGTCAAAAACTCGGACAAATCCTGCGCGGGCACACCGTAGTGAAGCGCGAGTTGCGACAAAGTTCTATCAGGAACGGTCGCGCGCCCACCCTCATACGCCACAAGTAGAGTATCATCCGTCTGCCCTAACACGACCTGAGAGACTTGAGCGAGATGCATCCCTGCCTTTAGCCGCGCTTCCTGAAGCCACACTCCAATTTTTTTGTTTATTTGATGAATGTTGATGCAATACTCCGGCATACGCCCAAAAACGTGTACTCTAAGTCACTGCTACGTAAACTTGCGCGGGTCAATACTTTAGAGAGTGGGAAAACGAATCGATAAAGTACCGAAGAAATTTCAAATACGGGTGGGCCGCGAACTCAAGGGCATGTCCCTCTTGATAAGAGCCCAGAGAAAAGCCCTCCGAATGACCCAAGAACAACTTGCGGAAGCCCTTGAGATCTCACTTGATACGATAAAGGCCATTGAGAGCGGACGCCGTTTCCCCAGTCTGCCCATGCTGTTTTTAATTTGCTTTACACTGCTGATTGAAATCACATTCGAAGTGTGAGCCCTCGGCCCACACCCCGATTAAATTAAGAAATTTTTAGCTTTTGACGATGCGCGGAGTCTCGACCGGCGGCACATCTTTCTTCGGCGGATCCTCAACTTTGGGAGTGGAGGGATTCATCGGACTTTTAGGATCGGCGGGTTTCGGTTGTTGCGGCTGAATTTTGGTTTCATTCGGCATATTTATTCTTCTTTCGTTGATGGTTGTTGTTAGTTGCAAGGCTTATAGAGCAAGCACTGAGCCACCGTCTCACACCGGGCTAAATCCAGTTGGCACAAAATGATGCAACCTCTCGTACCTAATCACCTCCAAAATTGAGGCGTAATTCTTCTCGTCAATGTTTAGATTCTTGGCACCACATCCACACCTCGAGCCACATTACCCGGCACAAATAGTGAATTGTTAGTCTCCATCCAGAAGCATCCGGAGGGGATCTCATAATGAGACATATTCTTTTAATAATTCTCTTGGCCTCCACATCCGTCACCGCCAAAACCAAAATCGACGTGAGCCCGATTAATAATAAAACCGCGGCGGGACCGTGCAATATGGTGGAGCCGTGGAAGAAAGATATCGAACAGAATTTCATGCACCAATTGATCAACGCGCTCAATGAGACCGGCAACTTCAATATCGTGGAGTCCGAACTGATGCGCGGTGAAGAACGATCCAAACTGTATGACTCAGGTGTTTCCACCGTGCACAAAAACATCACCTTTAAGGCCGCGCAATACTCCATTGTCGGAATTCTGAAGTCATTCGACCTGTGCGAAAAGGGCGCGGAGGTGGTGTTGGAAATCAAAGTCATCGAAAACGCCGACGGCTCCGTGAAACACAAATTCGTCAGCTCCGGCCACTCCGGCAATCGCAATGCGGGCAATGACTTTAAAGGCGCCCCGTTCAACACCGGACTATTTAAAGATTCACCCATCGGCCAGGCCACCGTGTCGGCCATTTCAGACGCTACAAATAAGTTGAAACGCGCGTTTCCTGAACGGGAAATTGCATCGGAAGATTACAAGATCAAAACTATTCCCCGCTCACGCCGGCGCTAAAAATCTAATTATTCCAAGATTTGCGGGAGTTGTGACAGCTGTAACAGTTGCCGTCACCCGTGTACACCGCGTCTCCTCCGCCGTTAGCCCCGTGCTGTCTTATGCCGTCCTGCAGGTGGCATGGTAAGCAGAATCCGATGTTTTGATTCGTGGCGGTGTTGTGCTTAAACAAAAACTGCTTAAGAGTGGCACTCTCGGGTTGATGGCACGCAAAGCAATCCTTCGCGTTGTAGTGACCCGCGATGATCGCGTTGCCCGTGGGATATTTAGTTACGGTTGGCCGGTTGCCGCCGTGACATTGGTTACAACTTACCGGTACGGGGGAATGCGCGAACAAACCGCCCGCCCATGTCACGCCCGGATTTTTGTGACAGCCAAAGCAATCGCCACTGCCGCCATTGGCGTGATTGAAAGCCGGCACTCCGACATTGCCCACCGGCCGATTGCCGGCATGACAAGTCACACAAGTGTTGAGTCCAGCCGGTTTTCCAGCATGGAATTTTCCACCCGCCCAACTCACGCCCACATTGGTGTGGCAGATCGTGCAGTCCTGAGCCACAAAGTTTCCGGTGTGGGACATGCGATTGACTATGGTGGTGGGCAGCCGGCCCAAATGACAATCTTTGCACGCGGCGGGCTTGGGCACATGAGTGAAGCTTCCTCCGGCCCATGTCACTCCGGCATTTTTATGGCAACTCACGCAGTCGCCGCTTCCGCCGAGGGCATGATTGAACGGCGGCGTGCCGACCAAACCCACCGGCCGCCTTGCGGAGTGGCAGCCGACACAAGAGGTGGGCGCGGGTTGATGGTTAAACGAAGCGCCCGACCACACACCGCCCGGATTTTTGTGGCAGCTCACGCAATCGCCCTGTCCGCCTTGGGCGTGATTAAACGGTGGAGTGCCGATCAGGCCTACGGGCCGTTGAGGATTGTGGCAGTCGACACAGCTTCCGGGTTGCGGATTTACATTCTGATGATAGCGGGACGCCGACCACACAGTCCCCGGAGTTTTGTGGCAAGTGGCGCAATCCTGTGTCACCACGCTCGAGTTGTGAAACATTTTTTGAATCAGAGCCACGGGTTCTCTTGCTGAGTGGCAACCGGCACAGGTGACCGGAGCCGGCGTATGATTGAAGGCGCCACCGGTCCATGCGACGCCCGGAGTTTTATGGCAACTCACACAGTCGCCCTGCCCGCCTTGCGCGTGATTGAACGGCGGAGTTCCGATCAAGCCGACCGGACGAAGATTCGAGTGGCAACTGTTGCATTCCAGCGGCGCCGGGCTGTGAGTGAAGTTCGCGCCAGTAAAGGTAACGCCTGAGCCTCCGGCATGACAGGAGACGCAATCCGATTGTCCCGACCGCGCATGATCGAATTTTAATGCGCCGGTTGGCCCCACAGGACGATCGGACAGGTGGCACTCAAGACATGACGCCGGTGGTGGACTATGCTTGACCACTCCAACCGTCCATCCGACTTGATTGTGACAGGTCAGGCAATTGGCGCCGCTGCCGTGTATGTATCCGTTCTTTGGTTTAGGGCGATTTCTCTCATGACAGGACATACAGTCGGTTTCATA
>JANMVK010000804.1:0-3101 GCA_031392725.1 Pseudobdellovibrionaceae bacterium | reverse complement strand
CCAAACAGCATTTCGCCTAAATCCGTGTCCCACAGCGTTCCATCGGCATCGAACGCGGCCACCGCACGGCCTTTTGGACGCCGGCGTTCTAAATCGTCCAGTAGCCTTGCTAGTTTGTCTTTCGGGAAAGGCTTTTTGTTGTTCGCCACCCGCCAATCATATAATTAAGTAGTAGATGGAGTCCATGCTCGAAATTCGCATTCTGCTTGAATCCGACCAAGATACGGTCATGGCCTTCGCGCGCCATCAATTGGAAAAAACTGAGACCGAGCCCATGGATATCGAAATGAAAACCTGGGTCGCACGTTGGCGCGCCGAAGCTCTAGCTTATTATTTGCCGCAGGGCTGGAGCTTTGGCGTTTATGCGGGCGGGAAGTTGCGCGGATTTCTGCTGGCGCAGCCGCTGCTGTTTTATCGCGGCCTGACCCAAACGTTATGGATTGAAGAATTGATTTTCGAAGGTCCCGCCTCTGGCGAGTTGCTGCTGGAAACGGCTTACAAATGGGCGCGCGACAAACATCTGCAGTGCGTGCTGCTGGAAGGCAGCGCGGGCCGGACCGCGCTGGTGGAAAAATGGAAACACGCCCGGGCCACTGACGAACCCATGATCGAACTGCGCAGCAGCCGGTTTTAAGGACATAAATGCCACCGACCCTTTCGCACCGCGACCGTGCTGCCGCCATCAAAAAAATGGAAAGTGAAATGTTCGATATCGCCATCATCGGCGGCGGCATCACCGGTGCCGGAGTGGCACGCGACGCCGCCAGCCGCGGAATGAAAGTGGCGTTGATTGAAGGCAAAGATTTCGCATCCGGCACCAGCTCCCGCTCGAGTAAATTGATTCACGGCGGAATCCGTTATCTCGAAAATTTGGAATTCGGTTTGGTATTTGAAGCTCTAAGCGAGCGCCAAAGATTATTTGAAATGGCGCCGCATCTCGTGCATCCGCTGCGCTTTATGATTCCCATTTACGACACCGGCCGCGTTCCTGCGTGGAAAATGGGCTTAGGCATGATGGCTTACGACGCCTTAAGCTTGTTCGAGGCACCGGAGCTCCATCAGTTTTTTGATACCGCTGAACTCAGCGCGGAGTTGCCGTTGCTCAGAACCAAAGGTCTAACCGGCGGTTTCAGTTATGCCGACGCCTACATGGATGACGACCGCCTGGTGCTCGAAACTTTACGCTCGGCCCGCTCGCACGGCGCCGAAATGGCCAATTATGTAAAAGCTGTCGGCGCGGTCATGGACAATGGCCGGGTTAAAGGAATCGAGTGCACCGATCTCGAAGGCCATCACACTTTTGTGCTTAGCGCCCGCCACATCATCAGTTCCGTGGGACCATGGACCGACCGGCTCGGGCAAACTATGTTTAAAGACTGGAAAAAAGTCATGCGGCCGTCGAAGGGCGTGCATTTGACCTTTTCCAATTCCCGCTTTCCTTTAAACGATGCCGTCGTGATGGGAGCGGAGAGCCGCATTGTATTCGCCATTCCCCGCAATGACATGGTGATCGTGGGCACCACCGACACCGATTTTTCCCTGGACCCATCGCAAGTGCGCACGGAAACCGAGGACGTCGATTATTTACTCAAAGTGATCGAAAAATATTTTCCCGGCGCCAAAATCCGCGCTGAAGACGTGATCGGCTGTTATGCCGGTGTGCGGCCATTGATCGATGACGGTGCGCAAACGGAAAGCAAAACCAGCCGTGAGCATGTTATCTGGACCGAACCTCACGGCGTCACGTTTGTCGCGGGCGGCAAATACACCACTTACCGGAATATGGCGCAGCAAACGGTCGAGATGGTCATGGCGCAAATGCCGGTCGAGGACCGTGTCCGATTTGGCCACACGCGCACGGTGGAGCCGTTGAATCCGTTGATCACCGATACACTTTGGGCGCGGGCCAAGATGGAGCATCATATTTGGTCGGAGCAGGCGGGGATTCACTCGCGCATCAGCGAAAAATTGGCGGAGCGCCACGGTCTCGAGGGCCGCTCCATTCTTACCGATGGAATTGTCGAGCAACTTCGCTCCACCAATGCTGAGGAGTGGCTGTGGTGCGCCGAGGCTCTGCATGCGGTTGAACACACCATGTGCATGCATTTGAGTGATTTCTTTTTTCGGCGCACACCTTTGGTGCTTTCACGCCGGGATCATGGGATTCCTTTTGCGCCAGCCATCGCCGAGGTGATGTCAGGGCGTCTTGAGTGGAGTAAAACTCGCGAACTTGAGGAAATTAATGCTCTGCAAAATCAACTTAGTTGGGAACTGGCCGCGACCATCTCGAGTTGACCGAGTGTTAGGGCTGCCCTAGAGTAATGTGATCATATGAGCTTCATAGACAAAATCACCGAGTATTTCTCTAATGATATTGCCATTGATTTAGGCACAGCCAATACGCTTGTGTTCGCCAAAGGCCGCGGAATTATTCTCGATGAGCCCTCCGTTGTGGCTGTTCAGAAAAATGCCAGAGGCGGTCAGAATCGTGTTTTGGCGGTGGGCAAAGAGGCTAAAGAGATGCTCGGCCGCACACCTGGAAGCATCGTCGCCATTCGCCCAATTAAAGACGGCGTCATCGCGGATTTCGAAGTCACCCAGTCCATGCTCCGTTATTTCATCGGCAAATCGACCGGACAGAAAAAAAGTTTTATCCGTCCGCGCATTATCATCTGCGTTCCTTACGGAATTACTCAGGTGGAAAAACGCGCGGTCAAAGAGAGCGCCCACTCCGCCGGCGCCCGTGAAGTGTATTTGATTGAAGAGCCAATGGCCGCGGCCATCGGCGCGGGCCTGCCGATCACCGATCCCACCGGCAGCATGGTTGTCGATATGGGTGGTGGGACCACCGGCGTCGCCGTGATTTCTCTCGGTGGTATCGTCTATTGTAAATCGATTAAGGTCGCCGGCGATAAATTCGACGAAGCGATTGTGAATTATGTGCGCCGCCAGTTTAATTTGCTGATCGGTGAGCGCTCGGCGGAACAAATTAAAATTCAAATCGGCAATGCCTATCCGTTTGAAGAAGAAAAAAGCATGGAGATCAAAGGCCGCGATTTAGTCGCCGGTGCTCCGAAAACCATCGAGATCACCAGTTCACA
>JANMVK010000681.1:0-7594 GCA_031392725.1 Pseudobdellovibrionaceae bacterium | reverse complement strand
AATTGGCCGAACTCAAACTCAAAATTGAAGATGTCGGTGAGCCCGTGCAGCTTCCCTATAAAATGTCGGTTTCAATTTTGTGCGTGGACAACCGTAAGCTCGCCAATTCCATCCGCCCCAAAGTGGAAGTGGTTGTGAATGGCATCAAGATTTGTGATTTCCGCGCCTTTAACTTCGATGAAAAATCCAAGGTGCTGACCATTCAATATTCGACTTCGGCGTTTAAAGACGAAGGACCGAGTGAGTGTGATTCACCCTTTAGCCAGACTTTTGATTTAAAAGAGTTCTGCGCCGCCTGGAAACCTTAGAATTCGTAATAAACATCAATCTTAGTGCCGGCCGCGACGGGTCTGTTAAAAAGAACCGTGTCGCCGCTGACCGTCCAAGTGATATTTTGCGCGGGCGTAAAGGTCACTTGCACTGAGTTTGCGATCGGCACACGCGACAATTTCACGGCTTGGGTGAGTTTGCGTAAATCTTGACCAATCTGGGCCAGCGTCACGCTAAAATCAGGAGCGCAAATGCTTACGGATTTTCCGCCGGTCAATGTGGCGAGCGCCATGGGAATGGTTCCGAAAGCACCGATGCCGCCTTGTTGATCTTTTTGTTTCTGCAGGCAAGCGGCGTCGCCGGTCAAGACCGTGATCGCATAGCTCTTGAATTTCTTAGCGGTGCCCCATGCGGCAACGACTTTGTCGACCACGGCCTGTGGCTTAGTGGCAGTTACGGGACCGTTGGATTGTTCATCTTCATCAGTCAAAATCACAATGGCCAGGGCCGCGGTGTCGCGGAAGAAACCGGCGTTGGCAGTAGCGCGTTTGTCGATGGCGCCCATGGAGGCTTTCAAACCTTCTTCAAGACCGCTCGGGCATTCACCGCGCGCGGCGCAGTTTAAAGTTTCCGGGCGCTGAATGGTATTGTTAAAGACTTGATCGTAACCTGCAACCAAAGGCGTTAAGAAGTTTGAAGTGGTTCCTGTCATATTCAGCAGCGAACCGCAAATTCCCCATTTTCCCGTGCTGCAATCCGTGGTGGTGATGCCGGCTTGCCAGTCGAGACCGGTCAGCTCCTGCACGAAGGACGGAAATTTCTGTCCCAATGCCGCTTGCTCGGGATCCATTGAAGCCGAGTTATCATCGACAAATAAAATATCCACTTTGCCTTCGCCTTGATCAGCCAGGAAAGTCTCGGTGGCGGACGGTTTAGGCGTGACCGTGTAAGTGGCTTGTGCGGTGCCGACGTTGCCGGCCAAATCAGTTTGTGAAGCTCTAACAATTTTAGCGCCATTCCCGGCGGTGACGGTGAGAGCCACGCTGTAGTTGCCTGAAGCCGGACAGGTGGTGGTGCTCGGTGCGAGCAGGTCGCCGGTGATATTTAAAGCCAGACCGGCTTCGCAAGCGCCAAGCAATGTGAACGGACCGATGACGTTCGCGCCGTTGGCCGGTGCGGTGATGGTCACGTTGGGAGCCGTGCTATCCAAAATAAAGTTGCGGTTGTCGCTGCCGACATTGCCGGCGGCATCGGTTTGCGAAACGGTTACGTTTTTAGTGCCGTCCGGCGAGGCCAGTGTGATCGGAGTGGAGAAAACGCTGGCGGTGCAATTGGTAGTTTTAGTTCCGCTTAAGCCCGTGCCACCCACTGTGATGGTCAAACCGGTTTCGCAAGTGCCGGTGAGGGTAAAGCCCGAGTTGGTTACGGCATTAGCTAAAGGAGTGACAATCTTAATTGCGGGTCCGGTGCCATCGCGAACGAAGTCGCGGTTGTCGCTGCCAAAGTTACCGGCGGTATCCGTCTGAGTGGCGACGATATTTTTGGTTCCGTCGCCGGCGCTGAAGGTGATAGTTGCATTAAATTGGCCCGCGGGGCAGGTGACGGAGCCCGCCACACCAATTCCTGAACCTGAAAGCTGCACTTGAAGTCCGGCCTCGCAAGTGCCCGCGACCGTTAGGCCATTCTGTCCCACGGTACCGGCTGGGGGCGAAGTGAATCGCACGATGGGCGCCGTGGTGTCGAGAATAAAATCGCGGTTGTCAGCGCCGTTGTTGCCGGCGGCATCAGTCTGCGACACCGCTACATTCTTAGTTCCATCGGGAGCGGTGAACGTGACATTGGTCGAGAACGCGCCGTTAGGGCAAGCGGTGGTGCCAGCGGCGGCGCCACTTAAAGTGATGGTTAAACCCGTGGTGCAAGTGCCAACTAAGGTGATTCCCGAGCGGCTGACAGAATTAACCGCGGGACCGGTGATTTTAATCGTGGGCGCGGTGGTTTTAAGCACGAAATCGCGGTTGGCCGAGCCAGTATTTCCGGCGGCATCGGTTTGTGAGGCTACAACATTTTTAGTTCCATCGGGCGGTAGCAAAGTCACAACGGCGTTCCACTGTCCACCCGCGCACACAGCCAGACTCGGTGAAATGGCTCCGCTTAAGTTGATGGTTAAACCGTCGGTGCATGTTCCAACCAATGCAATAGTCGAGCGGGTAACAAAGCCCGCTGCCGGCGAAGTGATGGTGATCAACGGTGCGGTCGCATCTTTTATGAAGTCGCGGTTATCGCTGCCGACATTGCCGGCGGCATCGGTTTGAGTGGCGACAATATTTTTGGTTCCATCGCCGGCGCTGAAAGTGATGTTGGCGCTAAATTGACCGGCGGGGCAAGTGATGGGGCCGGGAACTGCGAGTCCTGAGCCTGACAACTGAACGGCTAATCCAGATTCGCAAGTGCCGGTTATAGTTAATCCGTTTTGTGCCACGGTGCCTGCGGTTGGTGTGACAAATCTCACGATGGGCGCGGTGGCATCCAAAATAAAATTGCGGTTGGCGGAACCGGTGTTACCGACTGAATCGGTCTGAGCCACCACTACGTTTTTAGTTCCGTCGGGAGCTAAGAAAGTCACATTAGTAGAGTAAACGCCGTTGGCGCAAGTGGCGGTGCCGGGAGTGAGATCGTCGGTCACTTGGATCACTAAACCATTGGTGCAAGTTCCAGTGATGGTCAGGCCAGAGCGAGTGATCGTATTGGCAGCCGGAGTGGCGATGGTGATGGCCGGGGCGGCGGTCTGCAGAATAAAGTTGCGGTTGTCGCTGCCGACATTGCCGATTCCATCCGTTTGCGAAGCCACCACATTCTTAGTGCCATCCGGAGCGGATAAAGTGACCGTGGCATTCCATGCGCCGGCATTACAAGTGGTCGACATCGGAGCGGTGATTCCGCTCGAGATATTAACCCCGAAGCCATTGGTGCAAGTTCCAACTAAGGCGATGGTGGAGCGAGTGATGGTGCCGGCGGGAGGAGCGGTGATTTTAATCGCCGGTCCCACGTTGTTGCGGAGGAAGTCACGGTTGTCGCTGCCGGCGTTGCCGGCGAGATCCGTCTGAGTGGCTACAATATTTTTTGTGCCGTCGCCTGAGCTAAAATTAATCGCAGCGCTAAATTGACCGCCGGCGCAAGCGGTTGAACTCGGTGCGCTCAATCCCGTTCCCGACAACTGAACAGACAATCCTGTTTCACAAGTTCCTGTTACGGTCAGGCCATTTTGTGCAATGGTTCCAGCGGGCGGTGAAACAAATTTCACAACCGGCGCCGTCGCATCTAAAATAAAGTTGCGGTTAGCGGAACCGGAGTTGCCGACTGGATCGGTCTGCGACACCATTACGTTTTTGGTTCCATCGGGAGCTGAGAAGGTCACATTGGTGGAGTAAACTCCGTTAGCACAGGCCGCGGTCCCGGGCGTGATATCGCCCGTCACTTGAATCCCTAATCCAGTGGCGCAAGTTCCAGTGATGGTTAATCCTGAGCGAGTTACTGTGTTGGCGGGCGGTGTGACAATGGTAATAACCGGAGCCGCGGTTTGCAGAATAAAGTTGCGGTTGTCGCTGCCTACATTGCCGATGGTGTCGGTTTGCGAGGCCACTACATTCTTAGTGCCATCCGGAGCGGATAAAGTGACGGTGGCATTCCATGCGCCGGCATTGCAAGTGGTCGACATCGGCGCGGTGATTCCACCCGAAATATTGACTGCAAAGCCATTGGTGCAGGTTCCGACCAGGGCGATTGTTGATCGAGTCGCGGTGCCGGCGGGAGGCGCGGTGATTTTTATCGCCGGTCCGATATTGTTGCGGAGGAAGTCGCGGTTGTCGCTGCCGACGTTGCCTGCGGCATCAGTCTGGGTGGCCACGATATTTTTTGTTCCATCGCCTCCGCTAAAATTAATCGCAGCGCTAAATTGACCGCCGGCGCAAGCGGTAGAACTCGGTGCGCTTAAGCCCGTGCCGGACAATTGAACCGCTAATCCCGTTTCACAGGTACCGGTCACGGTCAGGCCATTTTGCGCGACGGTTCCAGCGGGAGGAATGACAAATTTCACAACCGGGGCGGTCGCATCTAAAATAAAGTTGCGGTTGGCGGAGCCGGTGTTGCCGACGGAGTCGGTCTGCGACACCATTACGTTTTTGGTTCCATCGGGAGCTGAGAAGGTCACATTGGTGGAATAAACGCCATTGGTGCAAGAGGCGGTTCCGGGAGAGATATCGCCGGTCACTTGAATCACTAAACCTGAAGCGCAGGTTCCAGTGATGGTTAATCCTGAGCGGGTGATGGTGTTTGCCGCTGGGCTGACGATGGTAATAACCGGAGCGGCGGTCTGAAGCACAAAGTTTCTGTTGTCGCTGCCCACATTGCCGATGGCATCAGTCTGCGAAGCCACAACGTTTTTAGTGCCGTCCGGAGCGGACAAAGTGACCGTGGCATTCCACGCGCCGGCATTACAAGTGGCCGACATCGGAGCGGCGATTCCGCCTGAAATATTAACAGCAAAGCCATTGGTGCAAGTTCCAACTAAAGCAATGGTGGAGCGGGTGGCGGTGCCAGACGGAGGCGCGGTGATTTTAATTGCCGGTCCTATATTGTTGCGGGTGAAGTCGCGATTGTCAGTGCCCACGTTTCCGGCGCCGTCGGTTTGTGACGCGATCACATTCTTGGTGCCATCGCCGCCGCTGAAAATAATATTCGCGGTGAACTGGCCGGCTGCGCAGGGCGCGGTGCCGGCGGCGCTCAAACCCGCGCCAGTCAACTGAACCACTAAACCAGTTTCGCAACTGCCGGTGACGGTCAGGCCGTTTTGCGCGACAGTGCCGGCGGGCGGAGTTAAAAACTTAACAACCGGTGCGATGGTGTCTAAAATAAAGTTGCGGTTGTCAGAGCCGGAATTGCCCACGGAATCGGTTTGCGACACATTTACGTTTTTAGTTCCATCGGGAGCGGTGAAAGTCACATTCGTGCTGAATTGACCGCCGGTACAAGTGGCGGTCCCAGGAGTGATGTTGCCGGTCACTTGAATCACTAAACCAGTGGTGCAAGTACCGGTGACGGTCAGGCCCGAGCGGGTCATCGTATTCACCGCGGGCGCCACGATTCTGATCACCGGGATTGCGGTCTGTAAAATAAAGTTGCGGCTATCGGAACCGGTGTTGCCAATGCCGTCGGATTGCGAAGCCACTACATTTTTAGTGCCGTCGGGAGCGGACAGCGTGATGGTGGCGGCGAATAATCCGGCATTACAAGTGGTGTTAACCGGAGCCGTGATTTCGCCGCTGATATTCACCGCAAAACCATTGGTGCAGGTTCCGCTCAAGGCGATGGTGGAGCGGGTGACCGTACCGGCCGCGGGCGCCGCGATTTGAATTGAAGGTCCAACATTGTTGCGCAAGAAGCTGCGGTTGTCGGAGCCGGTGTTGCCAGCGGCGTCAGTTTGTGAAGCCACTACATTTTTAGTTCCGTCACCGGCGCTGAAAGTAATCGGAGTGGAGAAAGTTCCGGCAGGACAGGTGGTGGTGGTCGCTGAGCTTACGCCCGCGCCACTGATATTGACTATTAAACCCGCGGTGCAAGTTCCACTTATGGTCAAACCGGTTTGCGCGGCCGTGCCGGCAGCCGGCGCGGTAATGGCGATAGCGGGAGCCGCGGTGTCTTTAATAAAGTTGCGATGGTCGGAGCCCATATTGCCGGCGGCATCGGTCTGAGTCGCCACGATATTTTTATTGCCGTCGCCCGCGCTGAAAGTTACGGGAGCCGAGAACTGGCCGGCTGGACAAGTCGTAGTTGAGGGTGTGGAAACATCTCCTGAAATATTAACGGTTATGCCTGCGGTGCAAGTTCCCGCCAAAGTGACGCCGGTTTGTGAAACGGTGCCGGCGGGCGGAGAGGTGATGGTGATAACAGGCGCGATGGTGTCTAAAATAAAGTTGCGGTTGTCGGTGCCCATATTGCCGGCGCTATCGGTTTGCGTGGCCACTACATTTTTAACGCCATCGGGAGCGGACAAAGTGACATTGGCGCTAAATAAGCCGGCCGCGCAAGTGACGGTGACGGGAGCCGCGATCGCTCCACTGAGATTGACCGGCAATCCATCGGCGCACACGCCGGTTACGGTCAGAGGGCCACGAGTCGAGGTGTTGACGGCGGGTCCGGTGATTTGTAATGCCGGAGCGGTGGCATCCCGTTGGAAGTTGCGGTTGTCAGAACCTGAATTTCCGGCGGTATCGGTCTGCGCGGCGATTACGTTTTTTGTGCCGTCGCCGGCGCTAAAGGTAATCGGAGTTGAGAATTGTCCGCTGGCGCAAGTGGTGGTGCTGGAAGCGCTGACGCCCGCGCCACTGATATTCACCAGCAGTCCGGATGTGCAAGTTCCAACCAGGGTCACGCCCGTTTGGGCGATGGTTCCAGCCGCCGGTGCGGTGATGGCAATTGCCGGAGCCGTGGTGTCTTTAATGAAATCGCGGTTGTCGCTGCCCCGGTTGCCGGCGGCATCGGTTTGCGCCACCATAATATTTTTGGTGCCGTCACCCGCGCTGAACACAGCATTGAATGAAAACGCTCCATTAAGACAAACCGCTGAACTCGGCGATGAAATTCCGCCGCTCACTTCTATATTTAAGCCCGAAGTGCAAGTTCCGAGCACCGCCACACCCGTTTGTGAGGTGGTGCCGGCCGCAGGAGAAGTAATTTTGATTGCGGGGGCGATGGTGTCCATTACAAAATTGCGATTGTCACTACCCACATTGCCAATGGCATCGGTCTGCGAAGCCACGACATTTTTGGTGCCGTCGGCGCCCGCGAGAGTGACGGTAAAATTAAATTGTCCGTTGGTGCAGGAGGTGGCGGCGGGCACGATATTTCCGGTGAGTGAAACCGACAAACCACTTTCACATGTTCCGGTCAGCGCGATGGTCAAGCGGGTGATGGTGCCGACTGCGGGTCCGGTGATTTTAATCGCGGGACCAGTGGAGTCCTTGATAAAGTTTCGGTTGTCGGAGCCGACGTTGCCGGCGGTATCAGTTTGAGTGGCTACGACATTTTTCGTGCCGTCGCCCGCGCTAAACGTGACGACCGCGCTAAAACTGCCGGCTCCGCACTGAACCGTTTGGTTGGCGGAAACTCCGGTTCCGGAAATCACCACCGGCAGCCCGTTGGTGCAGGATCCGGTCAGCGGTACACCCGTGGTGGCCACGGTGCCGGCTGCGGGAGTGTTGATGGTGATAACGGGTGCAGTAGTGTCGCGCACCACATTGCGCTGATCCCAGCCGCGATTGCCAGCGAG
>JANMVK010000629.1:0-4004 GCA_031392725.1 Pseudobdellovibrionaceae bacterium | reverse complement strand
GGTGGTAAAAGCAATGGCTATGACCGCGAAAGCGGTGTGAAACAGCTTACGCCGGCGCTTGCGCTCGAGCTCTTCCCGCTCGAACTCATGTCCCCGCCTCATGCGGCAACCTTGTCGTTGCCGTTGGCGGGAACTATGCCTTCGTTATGCACCAGCTCGTTGGTCGACCGCAGGCGGTCACCGACAATGCGGGCCAGGGCGCGGTAGATCTGACAAGCGGTTTGCGGATCGCGCTCGATTAAACGGTTCAAGTCATTGCGGTACAGAGCGAGAGCTTTGGTCGGCTCAAGCGCGCGGGCACAAGCGGAGCGTGGAGTTTCATCCAGCAACGCGACTTCGCCAAAGAACGCACCCTTTTCCAGGACCGCTAAATTGGCGGTGTATTTCTCGCGGTAAATTTCCACCGACACGCGGCCGCTCAACATTAAAAACAAAGCGGCGCCCGGCTGGCCTTCCTCAAAAATCAATTCATTGGTTTCATAGGTGCGCTCAAACACGATATCTGACACGGATTTCAATTGCCAGTTAGTGAGCTCGTTAAAAAACGGCACCGTCTTTAGGAATTGAATGCGGTCCATTTCAGCGGATGAACGCTTCCAGCGCTTTAATGTTTCCCACAGTAATTTATCGGCGACGATTTTCCTTACGGACATGACCTCTCCTGGCCATCTTTCCTATCGGAATAGCGGAGCTTAAACTGACTCGGTCGTTGGTCCTGACTGCGCCTTTTGATCGAGATAAACCGACCACGGCTTCAGATCGGCGGGAGCTAAGGAGTAGGATGCCACTTCATGCACCGGGACCCAATTGAACGTAGCCACCTCAGCGGAGGCTTTAGCCTCGGAGATTGCCCGCACTACGAACACATGAAGGACCATCGGTCCCCAGTCATAACGATATTCAAATTGGCCGATCATTTCCCGGATCGAGACTTCCAGATTCAGCTCTTCGACAAGCTCGCGCACTAGCGCTTGGTCGGGGCTCTCGCCGTTTTCGATTTTTCCACCGGGGAATTCCCACAAGCCGGCCAGATGTTTACCGGCTGGTCTTTGCGCCAGAAGCACCCGGCCGTCGCTGTGCTCGATGATGCCGGCGACAACCTGCACTGGCATTCAACCGCCCAGTCCGCATAAAAAATTAACGATGTCCTCGCCTGCCTTTAACCCGGAAGCGTGATCCATCTTCTCCATCGACTCAAACTGCGGATCTTTTTGCGAAGTTAAAAGCGGCACATGAACAAAACCGCCCATGCGGGCTTTTTGCGTGGCCCAATTCACCAACTCATACATCAAGTGATTGCACACAAACGCGCCGGCCGAATAGGAACGGCTCCATTGCTCATTCTCCTCGAGACGCGCCCACGGAATCTGCGACCACAGCACGTCGGGTCCAGCTTTTACCGGGCACAATCGAGGTTGCTCACCGTCGTTGTCGGCGATGCGGCTGTCGATCCAATTCAGGGCCAGACACTCCAAAGACAATCGCGGCCGCGATTCCGCTTGGCCAAACACCAGCACGCCCTCGGCGTCGCCAATTTCTTTTTCCAACGCCGGCCAGGCCCGCTTATAACTCACCGGCAACGGGTTGCAAAACCGCGCGCGGCCGCCCCAGTCCTTGGATTTCAAATGCTTCCACAGGATTTCAGACGAATTGCTTTGAGCTTGATCAAAGGGCTCAAAGCAACTGATCAACCACTTCATACGGGTGTTAATTTAGAATTAGCGTCAAGGCTCGCCGACTTCAACGCTTTCACGAAGCGCGCAAACTCACGCGTTTGAATTTTCATCAGGTCCAGCATCATCGGATCGACGATCGCGCCGTCTTTAAGAACATCTTTAATATTGTTCAGGAACACGCGGGAGGGAAAGATATAGCTGTTCCGGTAACCGAAGACCTGCTGCAGATGTTCGACCGGACGCAAGCCGCCCCAGCGCGCGCCAAGCCCGATCAGCGCAATCGGCCGGTGCTCGAAGCTGTCGGGATATTTCCAGTAATCGATAAACAACTTTAAGAATCCCGGATAAGAGCCGTTGTACTCCGGCACCACGATCACTAGCCCCTCAGCCTTAGTCACACGGTCGACGGCGTCTTTGAACGTGCCCTTGGCGCCTTGGTAATATTCACCGCTGGCCACATCGGCGACTTTCAAAAGCGCCAGATCCAAAATCCGGGCGGGCACCTTAATTTCGGAATAGAGCGTTTCCACGAACTTCGAGACTTTAATAGTGTTGGAGTTGGGCCGGTCCGTGCCCGAGATAATTTCAATCATCAGCGTTTCACCGTCAGCGTTTGTTGGTAGAGCAATTTATTATCCAGGCCGAAAGACTTAACGTCCAGTTGCAGCCGTTTGGGCACGGCTTCCAGCACTTCTATCAAGCTGTAGTTGTACTCACCTGCCCGCCCCACCAACTGGAGGGGACTGGGGGATTTGGTGAAAGCCTCAGGATAAACTTTCGCGTGAATGGCGCTGCTTGTAATCTCAAAGGTCGGGTAACCCAGATTCTCCCGCGGAACTTTGAGAATCTCAGTTAAATGCCGGTCTCCGCTCAAAAATACAATCGGTTGAGCCGTGGATTTACGCCAACGTGCCACTTGCGCCTTAAAATTTTTCGGATGGCTGCCTTCAAAGGATTCATAGTTGTGATACCCGCCGAAGAACTGATCGCCATCGGCCACCAGCACCGGCGTTCGCGCCGCGGCCAGACCTTCCTTCAGCCATAACTCCTGATCCTCACCGAGGTGAGTTTGATCCGGCAGGTCCAGGTTATTGGGGGAGCGAAAGCTGCGGTCATCGAGTAGCGCGATCTGCACGCCAAAAGCCGTCCACCAGGAAGACACGCCCGGTCCGCGTTCAAAACCCGGAGCCGGTTTCTGCTGGTCAAAAAATGCGAAAAAGATATTGGCCGACTGTTGTTTAAACACAAACGTGCGGTCGCCGTCGCTTTTGCCAAAGTCGTGGTCATCCCAAGTCGCAAACACCGGGATTAAAGTCTTAGCTTTAAATAATTCCAGATGTTGCCGGGTCTCGGCCTGCCGTTGCCAGATCTGCAAAGGATCCTGCACGCTCTTCTCTTGTCCGTTCACCAAGTCGATGTACGCATTATCGCCGAGCATCACGATGGCATCTGGCTCAAGCGCCACAACATCGCTCCACATTTTCTTTTGCACGCTGTCCAAACTGTCGTCCATACAGCTAGTTAAAATAAAACGTGCGCGCTTTTTCTTAAGGTCGAGAGCTTTGAATTTTCTGCGGTCCCACAACTGGCCGTTAGCGTCCATCACCACCAGCTCGTAGTTGCCATTCAACGCCAGATCAAAAGCCTCGACGTGATCCACTTGGGAGCTGGATCCCTCTTGCACCACGGTTACAGCTTCGATTTTCTTAGGGCCGTTAGGGCCAACCACAAAATATTTTAGAGCACTTCCGGCGGGAGCGAGAATCACCAGCCTGGACTGCTGAGCCGATGTCACTCCCTGCATAATCGGCAGCACATGCACGGACTTGGTTTGCTGACCGCCAAGCGCGCAGGCGCCGGAATTATTATCGGCGCACAAATTCAGCAACGCCGCTTTATTATTCAGCGCCTGTTCAATGGGGATGATGCGTCTAGCGGTGCTCGCACATCCGGTTAGTATTGTGAGGGAAATGAAAAGACTTGAGAAGAACCGAGGGTGTCTAGTCATGGTTGAAGGCCAGCGGTGGAATTACCAGCTGGCTTTAGTAACGCCCGGAAGCAGTCCACGATGGGCCAATGCGCGGAACGCCATACGGGACAATCCGAACTTGCGGTAATTGCCGCGCGAACGGCCGGTCAGAAAACATCGGACCGTGGTGCGAATTGGCGAAGTGTCGCGGGGAAGTTTCTGCAGTTTCAAACGAGCTTCCGCACGAAGGTCGTCGGAAACATGGGGGTTGTTGGCTTTATCGCGAAGTTCAGTGCGATAACGTCCGAATTTTTCGGACAATGCTCTTCGGCGGTTGTTTTTATTTATCCAAAATAAAA
>JANMVK010000599.1:0-1800 GCA_031392725.1 Pseudobdellovibrionaceae bacterium | reverse complement strand
GTTCACCGCTTCGCCGAGGCGCGCGCACTCCACATTGCCGCCGGACTCGATGGCCATGTCCACGATAACGCTGCCCGCGCGCATCTTTTCCACCATCGCGGTCGTTACGATGACCGGCGTGTGATTTTGTGCGAGCTCTCGCGCATCATCGATCACCTCGTGTGCATCGGCGCCAACGCCGTGGACTTAGGCGCTTTGACCGGATTTTTCCATTTGTTCACTTACCGCGAAAAAGTATATTCGTTATTCGAACAACTCTGTGGCGCGCGCTTGACCGTGTCGCTGACGAGAATCGGCGGCATGGCCAATGATCCGCCCGAGGGTTGGTACGCCAACGTTTTGCAATTCGTAAAAGAAATGCACGTGGGCGTGGACGAACTCGATATGCTGCTGACTGAAAACAAAATCTGGATTCAGCGCACCCGTGACGTGGGCAAGATTTCAGCGCACGACGCTCTCGAGTGGGGCTACACCGGACCTTTGCTCCGCGCGGCCGGAGTGGGTTTGGATCTGCGCAAGGCGGAGCCGTATTACGGCTATAACCAGTTGGATTTTGATGTTCCGGTTGGAACTTCAGGCGATGTTTACGATCGCTATCAAGTGCGGGTGGCGGAGATGCGCCAGTCGTTAAAAATTATCGACCAAGTGGCGAAGAATATTCCCACCGGCGATTATACCATCCGCGACAAACACATCGTGCTGCCTGAGAAAAAAGAAGTTTATGGCAATATCGAAGGTCTGATGAATCACTTTATGCTGGTGATCAAAGGTCTGCGTCCACCCGTGGGCGAAATTTACGACGCCACCGAGGCGGCCAACGGCGAATTGGGCTTTTATTTGGTGAGCGACAACTCCGCGCGGCCGTACCGCTTAAAAGTGCGCGCGCCTTGTTTCCCCATCTACCAGTCCTTTGCCAAACAAATCACCGGCGGCTTATTGGCGGACGTGATTTCAATTTTGGGCAGTATGAACGTCATCGCGGGCGAGTTGGAGAGATAATGGGAACGTTTTCGTTGTCCCCCGAGGGACAGGAAATTGTGAAAAAAGAATTAACCCGGTACGAGACTCCGTACTCGGCCATCATTCCGGCACTCTACCGCGTGCAAAAAGAGAACGGCTGGGTGCCTGAGTCCTCGGTTCCTTATTTAAGCGGCTTGATGGGAATTCCCCAGGCCCATATCAATGAAGTTTTATATTTCTACACCATGTTCAATAAAAAGCCCGTGGGCAAATTGCATGTGCAAGTGTGCTGCAATATTTCCTGCTCGATGAACGGTGGCCGCGAGCTGGCCGCGTCGTTGTGCAAAGCCTTCAACGTAAAATACGACGAAGTCAGCACTGACAAAAAAATCACCATCAGCCGCGTGGAGTGTCTCGGCTCGTGCGACACCGCGCCGATGATGCAAGTGAATGATCAGTACCTTGAAAATCTGACGCCGGATTTGGCCCTTAAGAAGTTGAAAGAGATGGGGGCATAACATGCAAATCAAATTGCTCAGCGAACATTACGACAAGCCAGAATACCAGGGCCTCGAAGGCTACAAAAAACACGGCGGATATGCTCCGCTCACTAAAGCGATGAAAATGGAGCCGAAAGCCATCATCGATGAAGTGAAAGCCTCCGGCCTGCGCGGCCGTGGCGGCGCCGGTTTCCCCACGGGAACCAAGTGGAGTTTTTTGCCCGCTAACGGTGAACCCCGTTATTTGTTATGCAATGCCGATGAAGGTGAGCCCGGAACATTTAAAGACCGTTTGATGATGGAGCGCGCGCCCCATCAGTTGATCGAGGGCATGGTGATC
>JANMVK010000579.1:0-3459 GCA_031392725.1 Pseudobdellovibrionaceae bacterium | reverse complement strand
GCGGCGAATGTTTTGGCTGTAGAGAAAATCAACGAACTGTTCGGGATCGATTTTTTTACCCGCGGGTGGATTGACCAGAACCGTGCGGTTCTGACCTTCGTTGTCGCCGCCGCCCGAACCGGTTTCGGTTCTCGCGTCTCTGGGCTGGTTTTGGGCGTGGGAGTCGATGCTGATAAATGTCAGCAAACCAGCTGACAAAATGGCAAGGACAAACCAAACGCGGGCGATAGGCCGTAAACGGTGAATGAAATGCATAGGATCCTCCGGAAGCTCTTCTACAGAGCGAATCCTATGCCATATATATTTAGTCTAACTCGTTGAAATCATGGGATGAGCGGTACCCCTGAGATCGGTCACGACCAAAATTGTTACTAGGCAGTAACAATTTCATGTCGGCGGATTCCACTGTCGGCTCAGAGGGTTATGGCTCAAATCACCGATGGTGATGAAAGTCCCTAATACTTTCACTGTTTTACCGCTGACTATTTACCGGTTTCTTTGTCTTTGCCCGCGGGTTTTTTCATATCGTGCGGCATTTTTCCGTGATGAGCGCCCATAGGTCCCATGGCCATCATCGGGCATTTCCCGTTTTTAGCTAATGGGCAGCTATCCATCATTTCCTTATGGCAATCCGCCATGAGCTTGTCGGTCTTAAGGCAGTCGGCCATTTTGGTGTGCATTTCCACCATTTGCGTGCGTTCTTCTTTGGTCGGCTCGGCCATCGGTCCCATTTTTCCATGGGGGCCGGCAAAGGCGAGGGCCGGGGACAATAAAAAACTAATTCCTAATAACAGTGTTGTGATTTTCATATCGGATACCTCCGCTCAAGATTGTCGGAAGATTTTGTGGCCAAGGCAACTACTATCCTGGAGGCCATTCCATTTGACGGCCGCCGAGCAGGTGAATGTGCAGGTGAGACACCGATTGGCCACCGTGTTGGTTGGTGTTGATCACGAGGCGGTAACCCTTCTCCGCAAAGCCCTGCTGGCGAGCAATTTCGGCCGCCACCAAAAGCAAATGTCCGAGTACCAATTGGTCTTCGAGCGTAGCTTCGGCCATGGAGGGAATTTCTTTTTTAGGAACAACTAAAAAATGTTTAGGCGCCTGCGGCTGAATGTCGGCCAGCACCGCGCAATGCGTGTCTTGATGAAGAATCGTACCCTTAATCTCACCGCTGATAATTTTTGTGAATATGCTCATTCTGGCTCCAGTACTCAGTTCATCCTGTATCCCGGATACTGTTAACGGTATCCCGGATACCGGATTAAATTACATCTGCTTGTAGTCCGGCCCACTACCGCCTTCGCGGGGAGTCCAGCGCGGGCCGAGTACGTCGGTGGCCTTGCAGTCGACACAGTTTGGAGCGTTGACCACGAGTTTATCGCCGCTGCGTTCAAAAACTCCGGCGGGACACACGTGGGATAAAAACTCCGCCATTTCGCCGCTGATGTCCTTGCCGACAATTAGATGCTGGGGGATATCGTCGCGGGTTTTGTTTCCCGACAAATAAACCGCGTCGACTTTGCTCAGACCGATTTTTTCAGAGGGGAAATCGGGTTCTTTCCATTCTTTCCACTCCGCCGAATCCTCTTCGATATGGCTGCAATCGCCGGGCAATAAGCCTCCGGTCACGGTCATCATTGCCGCTTTAAATCCGCCGCTGTAAAATCCGCTTTTAAAAGCATGGCGCATATTACGGACTTTTTTCAGGTCACTCCATACAATACTATTTTTTAATTCTTGATCATAGGTGCTCAGCGCCGCTTTGCTGGTGTCGCCCTTTTTCAGAGCCGCGAAGATCGCGCGTGCGGCGAAAATTCCCGATATCATGGCGTAATGAATACCCTTGAGCGCGGGCACATTGACTAGGCCCACAGCGTCGCCGGTCATAACCAAACCATCGCCGGTGAAACTGGAGGGCAGCGCATGAAAGCCGCCTTCAGGAATGGTTTTGGCGCCCCACTCGATGCACTGGCCGCCTTCCAAAACTGGTTTGAACAGCGGATGTTGTTTCATGTGTTGCAACAACAAATGAACATCTAATATCGGATTGCGGTAATCGAGGCCCGCCACCAGGCCGATGGCAATTTGATCATCACTCATTGGATACATAAAGCTGCCGCCAAAACAGTCTTTGGGCAGCGGCCAGCCAAGTGTGTGCGCGATGTAATCGGGAGCTTTTTTGACTTTCCAAATTTCTTTTACTCCGAGTGCATACACCTGCGCCGATTCGCCCTCGCATTTTTGCCATTTTATATAACTTTGCGCGAGGGGACTGCGGGTGCCATCGGACAAAACGACCACTTGAGCCGACACATCGGTGGCGGGCATAGCGCTGGTGCCGGGAGTGCCGTCGCGTTTCAACCCCGCGGGAGTGGTGCGGACCCCAACCACGCGGTGATTTTCGGTCAGCAAGGCGTCTACCGGAAAACCGGCCATGATATTCACGCCGGCGGCTTCGGCTTTTTGTCCGAGCCAGCGCACCACTTCACAAAGCGAGGCGATATAGTAGCCGTGATTTTTCATGGTGGGCGGAGTCGGCAAGCGGATGGCCTTATTTTTGGTCATCATAAAAACTTTTTCGCCCGTCACGGGACGGCGAAAGGGAAATTCAGAGATAGGCGTATCGGGGAACAGGGTTTGGAATGCAATGGGATTAATGACGGCACCCGACAAAGAATGGCCACCCAGAGCTCCGGCCTTTTCCAGCACGCCGATTTCGATATTGAGCTGACCATCTGCTTTAACAAGCTTCGCTAACTCAATGGCACCGGCTAGGCCCGCGGGGCCGCCACCTACGAACACCACGTCAAATGGCACGACGTCTTCGCCCTGAGGTTTATGCGCGATGATAAACTTATTTTGATCCAAGGGTGGCTGAAAAGCTCCCGGTACAAATCGCGAAGCCATGAGCCACCTTAGTTGACCGGTTCGATGATTTCAAGGGAAGCTTAAATCGAATTATGGCAGTTTTTCAACACAACAACCGAAGCATTCCGTACCGCATCGAACTTGCGCCGTTTAACTATGATTTGGTTTTGCTGCAAAGTTCGCGCGCCAGCGGGGATTTCTTCCGGCCCTTAATCGCAAGTTTCACCGATGTCGCCTACGGGGGCGGCCGGGTTTTGACCTGTGAATGGGCGGATGGCAAGCGGGAGGACACCGAGGTGGCGAAAGATTTCGTTAATCTGATGCGGACTCTCGCGCTGGTTTCGGTGCGGGTGGTGGCGTTTGGTGATGCGGTGGAAATGGTGGCCGCGGCCCAGAAATTACAACCCAGCCTATTTGAAAAGACGTTGTTTTTTCCCGAAGGCGGGCCGAAAGACGAAGCGCTTACGCGCGCCGTGTTCGACTTGTGCCAGCTTTAGCGCGGTCGCGGCGTTCCAGGACATCCCAAAAAATTCCGTTTTTCAGCCCCACGTTGGGCACCACGATTTCATGCATTTCAAAAATCCGCAT
>JANMVK010000543.1:0-3550 GCA_031392725.1 Pseudobdellovibrionaceae bacterium | reverse complement strand
TAAGCGCATGAACTCAATGCGGGGATTGTCGCTGCTGCCCAGATCCGGATGAGAATAATCGGCGATAAAGCGGGTGATGGAACCGGCGGTGGGAAGAAATGGATTGTCCCGGTAGTCTATGTCGATCGATGGGCCAATCAGAGCCACCTGCTGGGTTTGGGCCGCGCATTTTCCTTTGTTCAGATCGAGAGGCGCATTCACATCGTCCGGCAAACAGCGGCCCTGGCGCTCAAACTCCCGGCGCCAGTCGAGACTCCACACTTTCCAGGTAAACTTGATGTGCTGAGTGAGATCCCGTTCGGCCAAAAAGTCAGCGCGATTGCTTTCCACGATCTTGGTCACATTGTTTGTTGTTTGATAATCGAACACCCGCTCCGAGCGGGTCAGATTCACGCGGCCGCGGGTGCGGGTGCGGAAAATAAACGGTTCCAAGTAGCCGGCCGAGACTTCGTTTTCCAAGTAGTTGATTTCAGCCACATTGGATTTTAACTCGATCCGTCCCGAGAGACCGCGGCCCGTGCCGTACAAATTGTTGTAACTGAGGCCGGTGAATCCGCGCACGGTGAAGTTGCGTTCGTTGTTGACGCCCGCGCCGAACTTAAACACGCCCGGATCGCGCTCAGTGACGGTGATCACCAGAGTGCGCTCGGCCACATTGGTGCCTTCTTCAAGGGTGCGGATGTCGGCCCGGGAAAACAGGCCTAATTTGTTTAAGCGGGCGGTGGCTTCGTCAATTTTGTCAGGCGTGAGTATTTCACCGACGCTAAAATCGGCTTCCTTCAAAATCACGCGGCTCTTGGTGAAAGTGTTGCCTTCCACCACAATGGAATTCACCCGGATGCGGGGACCCTCGAAGATGCGGAACACGATTCGCGCCTGGGAGCCGGTTTCATTATACTGAATCAGTTCTTCGCCCTCATTTAGCAACCGCATCTCGAGAAATCCCTGATTGCGGTAAAAGGCTTTTAGCTTGTCGATGCTGATTTCAAACGAGTTCAGCTTGAGGGGCGTGTTGGTCTGAAGCTCGGTGACTTGCGCCAGCTCAAAGCTCGAAAAGAATTTATTTCCCTCAAAATCCAGCGCGCGGATCTGAGTTTGCGGACCTTCCTCGAGCAGCAGCATCACGGTGACTTTATTGCGCTCCTCATTGTACTCAATGCGCGAAGATAAAACCTTGGCGCGCAGAAATCCCTGGTTACGCAATTCAGTGACCAGATTTTTAAAGCCATTTTCCAGGTCCGAGCGGTTGTAAAATCCTTTTTCAACCAGCACAGAACTGTTTTTAAAAATAAAATCCTGGTAGTAGCGGGAGGCGCGTGAGATCCGCCCCTGCACTTCGATTTTTGAGATTTTGACCTTAGGCCCTTCGTCAATCAGGTAGTACACGCGCTTGAGATAGGTGTCCTTGGGATTGTTGACCTTGGTTTGGATCTGCACATTGGGGAAACCCTTGATCAAATAATTGCGCCGCAGCCGCTCCGCGCCTTCATTGGCCGGATCGAGGTTCTTGCGCTCCCGGTTTTTTAAATCGAGCGCGCGGTAGAGATCGGCGATGGTTTCATTTTTGTAGCCGTCAAAATAAAATTCCCAACGGTAAGGATCTTTAATTTCAATTTCAATCAACGCCTGGGTTTTGTCCTTGTTGTATTTAACTTCAGGGCCGGTCATGTCGGTGGCTAGATACCGGTTCACGACCATGTATTCGCCCAAATCGTCTAAAAACTTGCGCATCCGTTCGTTGGTGAGGTTCTTTTTGATGAGCTTGCGAAAATGCGCCTCCAGGCCGGATTTTAGATCGGTGTTGGGAGTGAGAATGGCGACGCCGGCGATGCGGCACGGAAAATTCTCCTGAATATTGTACTTGATCACGATGTTCTTGGATTCGGATTTTTGAAAGTCAATTTCGACGATAGCGTTGAAAAAGCCGCGTTCGCCGTAAAATTGTTTTAGTTTCTCGCCGACCGACACGGCTTTTTTGCGGTCAAAGCGGTCACCGGCCTTAAAGTCCAGCACCTCGCGCAAGTCACTCTCATCGGCTTCTTCCATTCCGGAAAAACGGATGTCCTCCACGGTGCGGAGCGGCCGGCCCACCAAGGACAACACGCCGCCCTTGTCCTCGACGTACACATTCTCGTAGTGGCCGGTCTTAATCAGAATTTTTAGGGCCTCATCAAAAACCGGTAAATCCGCACCTGGAGCGAATAGCGCGGGGAGTTCCTTTTGCAGATGTTTTTGATCCTCAGACGCGACTTCCACAAGCAATTCCCGTCCGCTGCCGTCGGCGGCGAAAATTGGCATTGCACAAAGAAGAGCGAACCAAAAGTTGATCATTTGAATTGCACTTTATATTCCAAATCGAGTCCGAATACATTTTGCGTCTGGTCTTTCTTGTCTTGGACGCTCTCTTTGCCTTCCCAGGAGCCCACGGCGGAAACGCTTTTGTTCATCTTGTATTCGACTTTTACGTTGTTGGTCGGGTTGGTATTTAGGGTGCTCGAGGCCGACGCGCCGAACTTGGGCGTCCACTGCTTGCTCAAGGTCACTTTGGGTGTCGAAGCGGTATCGGGCGTGGGCTGCGAGGACGACACCTTGAGGTCAAGTCCCAGCGATTCCTTCAAGCGTTTGCCGCCAGCCTTCTGCAATAGCACGGTTCCGAGCGCGGTCGAGGTGCTCTTGGCCTGCGCATCGGAATTACTTTGATCCCCCGCCGCGGTCGTCACGCCCAGAGCTAGCAACGACACGATCTCACGCTGGCTAAGTGGCGGCTGGGAACTCAAAATGATCTGTGGGTTGGGGCCGCGGCCTTGAATCAATAAATTGACGTCGTATTGGTGCTCGGAGGTGCGCTGTTGGTCATCTTGCACGCTCTCGGAAACCCGTGCGGCGGCGGTCAAGTAAATGCGGGGCGCCCAAGGAGGATTGCCGTTGTATTCAATAAATGACGATTGGATTTCGAAGGGTTGATCGCGGAAATAAACTTTGCCGCCGGCCTGTGGTGTGAGTGTGCCGGTTAACATCAAACGATCGGGCGTGCCCACGGCTTTGACTTGACCGGTGACATTGGCTTGCATCAAAGAATTGTTAGCCAGCACTGGATTTCGAATATTCACATCGATCAGGAACGTGAACGGATGAAACGCCTCCTGATACAAGAACCGCGGCAGGTAGGCGCTGGCTTTGACCGACGCCGTGCCGGAATTGTCTTCGCCGATTTCGTAAGTCACCTCGCCGCCAGCCACGGTGTAATTGATATCCATCACGTAAGGAAATTGGCTGCCACGAATGCCGACCGTGCCCGAGCCCTGCGAGCGGAAACCGTCGGGCACATTGATTTTTACGTCTTGAAAGTTGCCCTTCACATCCACCGTCCGGGCGCCTTGCGAAAAAGTCAGACGGCCGTCACCCGAAACTTTGCCGGCGGCCATATCCGCGCGCAGGCTGTTGAGCAGAATTTGATTGTCATTAAATAAAATATCGGCCCGCACATTGGAGAACGGGTGGATGAAATCGACAAACTTGGCGTAGCCGCGGTCGAGATAAGCCGAACCGC
>JANMVK010000528.1:0-3852 GCA_031392725.1 Pseudobdellovibrionaceae bacterium | reverse complement strand
CGGCGCCCCCACCTGTTCAAGATCCCTTTGTTCGACCTGGAAATGGGTCTCGATCCATTCGACATTAAGGGTGTGGAACGCCTCGGCAAATTGCGGCTGAAAAGTGAAAATATGGGAGTTTTGCATTTCTTAAACTGGATCATGGATTTTGCCCGGCCAATCAAAATAACTTCGTGCGTGAGCGGTAGGGATTTCACATCCACAGTTAATTCCCGTTTCATACAAATTATATTTAGTGTACCACTGCAAAAAAAGCACACTCGGGGGGCACGAGCGTAAAGTAGCTAATGATCAGAGCCCTGCTGTTTCTTTCTCTACTGATTCCGGCGACGGCCCTCGGCCGCGTCTCCTGCGAGTCGCAGCTCATGTCTCCTATGCTAAAGGCGTTCGAAGCCCTGGATTATGAGTCCCAGCCGGAGAGCGGCTTTGTTTTAACTCACCCGATTGAGGCCGCCGCCGAAACCCGGGTCCTCGATATATCGTCGTACTCCCCCACCGGTCGCGTAAAGGCCGAAATATGGCGATTCGAAGATCATTACTTCCGCTTTGTGGACACCGGTTTTAAAAACCTCGAGCATGAGTCCAATATCGTCGACCAAGCCATTCTGCACCACCTGGCGATGTTCCCTAAGCAGAATCTAAAAATGATTTTTGGCCGGGACCGGATGAGTGCACGGACGCTTCTTTACAAATACCGCTGGGCTCTACATTTCGCCGTGCTGGATGTGTACCGGACCAAAAAAAAATATCTATCACGTCAAGACTTTCAAAATTTAAAAGCGGCTAACTTATTCTCCAACAACAGTGACGTATTCGGCTTGCTTGACGCCGGCTCAAGCCTTCCCGGTCAGCAGGATTCGCAGCTTGAAATTTCCCAACGCCTGTTACTCACACTCCAGATCAGCTATCCGGGTGAACGCAATTTTTTTAGACCCACCCTAAAGGGCTTAACCGCGACCACCAATGTGGAGGCCGTGTTTCCAGATGACCGCCTGCCCTTTGAATACCGTCTGCCGATGGAACATGAACTCGCGTTCCGCGAGAAATTTTATCAACGGTTCGCCAAGAAATCGACCTGTGAGCTAACTCGCTATGCAAAATTCCAAAATATTCCGCAGGCCGTGCACGACCGATTTTTGTATGAGGCGCTGGTGACCGCCGTGAAGCGGGGTATGAACGTACTGGTGGCCAGCGGTGACCCGTTTACCGCGCGGCTGTTCCAGCG
The DNA here is from genome assembly GCA_031392725.1 of Pseudobdellovibrionaceae bacterium. GTDB lineage: Bacteria > Bdellovibrionota > Bdellovibrionia > Bdellovibrionales > UBA1609 > JALHOQ01. The sequence continues at coordinate 2,627 of JANMVK010000528.1, read as the reverse complement.
CTATGGCTTTAAAATTTTTGACCGGCTGCCCACGGCGCAAGAAAAGGAAACCGAATATCTCACTTATTTAGAGGTCAACTCTCCGGAGTTCAGAAACTTGGTGGCGCGCTTGGGCCCCAGCGGGGCCGCCACCAAAATCATAGATGAGAATTACTTTGATTAAATTTTTGCGGTCTCTATTCAGTCATGACGATACCAATGCCGACCTGGAGCAGGCCCGCCTTGAGGCCGATCACCTTCAGCGGCTGGCCTCAAGCCTCGCGCGCGCGGATTCACTTCACGAAATGGCGGAAGTGGTGGCCACCGAGTGCCGCGCGGCCGTACGGGCCGATGCCGTTTCCGTTCACCTGCTGCAAGACGACGGTTATTTTGAAATGGTCAGCTCATTGGGCTGCACTCAAGCCTACATTGAACAGTGGCGGCGCGTGCCCAAGACCATGGTGCCCATCGCCAACGTGCCTTGTCCTGAGGAAGCGCACTTCATCGGTTCCTCCGCGCAGTTCCGCGCGGAAATTCCCGCGGCATCCAAACTGATTGAAAAATCCCGGCGGCACACCATCGCCTATGCGCCCCTCGTGGTGAACGGCAAAACCAGCGGCATTTTCGGCTACTCCTACAACACTCCTCCCACTCATCAAATGAGCCGCTCGTTTGTTCTCACCTTGGTTGCGATTTGCGCCCAAGCTCTCGAGCGCGCGCGGCTGGTGGACTACGAACGCCGGGCGCGCCGCGAGGCCGATATTGCGAACACGGCCAAAACCCAATTTCTGGCCAGCATCAGCCATGAAATCCGCTCACCCCTCTGTGTGATTGAAGGATTCGCCGACCTACTCAGCGAATCGGACACGCTGAGCCTGCACCACCGGCAGTGGGCGCGCCATATCCAGCGCAACAGCCGCCAATTGTTGAGAATCATCGGCGACGTTTTAGATATTTCAAAAATTGAAGCGGAAAAAATCGAGTGCGAGAAAATCTCCATGTCTCTGACGGACTTACTGGCTGACGTCGAGACCGCCATGCGGCCTGCGGCCATGGACAAGGGCATCACTCTGCTGTTCCATCAAAAGAACCTTCCGGCCCTGATATTGTCCGATCCCACCCGGCTGCGCCAGGTTTTGCTCAATGTGATCGGCAACGCCATCAAATTCACGCTCGCGGGCCGGGTGACGGTGAAGGCGATTTATTCCGAGGGCCAAGGTTTGGTCGTGGAAATTCGCGACACCGGCATCGGCATTCCTTTTTCGCAGCAGCAGCGCGTGTTTGAACCCTTCGTTCAGGGCGATCTCTCCACCTCGCGCCGCTTTGGCGGCTCGGGCTTGGGTTTGTCGATATCCAAGAAACTGGCCAATGCTCTTGGCGGGGATTTAGTTTTAAAGGAAAGTAATCCCGGATTCGGATCGAGATTTTTGTTCACGTTGAATTGTGAACCGCTGCAAGCGGAAGTGCCATGCACCTCGCCGGTGACCTGTGGAAAGCAGGAATTGACCGGCATGCGCGTGCTCCTAGTGGAAGACAGCCTCGACAATCAGGAATTAATCCGCCAATTGCTGATTCACGCGGGCGCCGCCGTTGATGTCGCGGGCACCGGAATGGCCGGCATCCGCATGGCCATGAATCACGAATACAATGTGGTGCTAATGGATATTCAAATGCCGGAACTCGACGGTTTTCAAACCGTATCTTTGTTGCGCAGCAAGGGTTATAAGCGCCCCATCGCCGCGCTCACCGCGCACGCCCTGAGTTCTGAAAAGGACCGCGCCGCCGGCCGTGGCTTTGATGAATACCTCACCAAACCCATCGACCGCCCGGCGCTGATCGAATCGTTAAAGCGTCTCTCGCACTAGACTTTTTCCACCGAAATATTAAACGTGCCGATCGTCGACGTGGGCTCAACCGGATTGGGTTGGAAGTCCACGACCACTTCAGGCCGCATATGGGTGGGCACGCGAATTAAAATTTTGTCGATCTCATTGAGCGGATCCCCTTTAAAGTACATTTGCGTGATCAACTCTTTGTATCCGCGCTTGGCAATGCGCACGTGAATGTGCGGCGGACGATCCCAGTCGGTGTCAGCGGGATACGCGCCGGGCTTAATGGTTTTAAAACTGTATTCACCGTTGGCGTCGGAGAAAGTCTCGCCCCAATATTTAAAGTTTGGGTCGAGCGGAGCCGTATTGGGATCTTGTTCATTATTGTAACGGCCTGAAGCGCAAGCTTGCCATATCTCCACGTTCACGCCGGCGACGGGCAAACAGGAGGCGAGATCGCGAACGACACCATGGATATGAATGACTTCCCCTAAAGCCATTTGCGGGGATCCCGAGATGCGAGTCAGATCGTTATCGGGCGTGAACAGATTCTCACCCGGATAAAATGGGCCGGCGGTTTGCGCCGGAGTTTTATTGCACATTCCGGCCGCGACTGCCTTTGAGCCGATCAACGCCACGCCTAATCCTCCTGCTAGCTTCTTTAAAAAGTTTCTGCGTTCTAAATCTTTACTGTGATCCAAGGTTCCCCCCTCGAAGAATTTCCATTGAGTTAAGCAAATGTTGAAGTATAGGTAAAATATGTTATGTACATTCTTGCGATAGGGGGAACCTATGCTTCCATCAGGTCCGGATTTAAAT
>JANMVK010000796.1:0-7081 GCA_031392725.1 Pseudobdellovibrionaceae bacterium | reverse complement strand
GCTTGAAGAAGGCATAGACACCGACAAGATGGCGGCGGAAGCCGGCTCTTTTCAAAAACGATGACCACACTTTTATTCCTGACATTGCTCGGAAAACCCATGCCCGAACGGCTGAAGGCCTTCCGAAAAGAACCCAAAATCAGCTATCAGTTGCTGCACAAAACCGCGTTTGATGAAAGCCAGCACCTACAGTTGCGCTGGCGCGCGCTCACTACCATGGGTCCTCTCGATGCCGGCTATTTTGAAAAGGATCTGGAAACAGCGCTGAAAAGCAAAGATTGGTTTATTCGCAATGCCGCTCTGATCGCGATACTAAGTGAGCCGCGCGACAACGCGGTCAAATGGTCCATCGAAGCCCTAAAAGATCCGGCTTTAATGGTGCGCACCCAAGCTGTGCGCAATTTAGTGGGACTCGAGGCTAAAGAAACCGAAAATCTTTTGTGGCAGCAGATCTGGGATAAGAAAAACTTCCGCGGCACCGAGAGTCTGTGGATCCGCGCGCACATCGCCGAAGCGCTGGCCCGAATGGCCACTCAAGGCAGTGTTAAGGGTTTTCAACGTTTGATTCTCGATCCCGATGCGCGGCTGCACAAATGGGCCATCCTGGGCCTGGAAAAATCCACCGGTTATAAACTCAGCTCCAAACAAGAGCCGGTCGAAGTGCAGAGGCAAAAATGGCTCGCCCGCCTCGGCGTGGACGTTATCTAATTATAAACCGGCACCCAGGTTGCTCTACTAGCAGTCGAGGTGTTGGTTGCACATCCGATTGTTTCTCTGCGTTCTAATTTTGACCGTTCATGTTCCAGTTTGGGCTTTACCTTGCGAGGCGAACCTGCAGCCTTGGCCGAAGTTTGATTATTGGTGGCGCTCGACGACATTTGAGATGTCTCCTGAACTTGAGCAGACGTTGATATTGGGTGCTGAAGGTTTGCAATCCGGAACCGCAATCCAAAAAATTGAGAGGGCCATGGACTTTGTGCAGATGCGTATCTCTTGGCGGTATTCCGATGCCGCCTTTCCGCCGCCGAGTTTTCGCGAAGTCTTAAAGTCAGGTTTCGGCGGCTGTCAGCACTTCGCGATGTTGCTGGCGGCATTGCTCGAACGGGCCGGGATCGATGTTCAACTTGTCACCTTAAAACCTGCGGGGGAACCGGGGCACGTATGGCTGGAGGCCGGTGACGGTGGGACGAAGTGGGTAATTGATATCAGTAAGAAAACGTTTTTCAAACCGCTGTTGGAAGTGTCGGCTAAGGCAGAGCAAGATCCGTATTCGGTTGAAGCTTACTGGTATTTAAATCCTGAACGTAAGTTTTATGAAGTGCGCTAGTAAGCAAAGTGAACGGTACGGTTCCATTCGGCGGAGCCCATTGATGGCCATGGCTTAGGGATGGGAGTGAATGTGCCATTGGTGACTCGGAAAGGCACGTGGTCCACCCACTGTGCGCCATCCCACTTACGCACGGTGAAATATCGCTGGACGGGATCGAGTACGATTTGAATATGGCCTTGGGATTCAATCACCGCCTTGGTGCCTTCTTTGAATACGCTTGTCACCTGATTGCCGTTGAGAAGCTCGGCAATGGCAGTGCCGTGAGCTTGATTGCTGAGTTGAGTGACCCCGGGATTCTGTAAAACGCGGCTCTTGGCTTCTTCCAAAGTGCCGCCGTTTCTTCTTTGCTCGGCCAGGACTCTGCGGTCGAATCGCATAGTGGTCTGTCCATCTTGAGCCGCGGCTCTGAGCGCGTCGGTCAGTTCTTGCTTTTGTTTGATCGACAATACTTGAATTTGGGCAACCTGAGTGCTCGGTGGTGGGGGCGGCCGCGGAATTGTGCGCACAGGTGGGGTTACCGGCAAAGGGCCGTGTAAGACTGGTGCGGGTGCTGGGGCATCAATAATTCTCTCAACGGCCGCGATTGTGGATGGGCATCCGGCAAGGACGGCTGCTTGGCGGCATTTTTCAAGATCCACAACATGATCCAAAAGCGCCGTGACCTTGGCGTCATCAGTGGCTGCATTGGCCTTATTAGAGAGTTCTTCAGCTTTCTCGCGCACGCTCTTGAGTTCTTTCGCGTGAATCCTTTCGATATCGGCGACTACTTTTTGGCAGTTTCCATTGTACCTCTTGCGGGTATTGCACAAATCGGCGAAGCTTTTAAGCAGGTCGCCGTCAGCGGCGCGGGATCCGGAAGCCACCAAGTCATTTGCGGCCTTGATCGTGTCTTCTTTAATTTCTTTTAGGAAAGCCGACCTTTCGAAAGTGCCGACAACGCCGGCTTCCATCAGCATGCGCCGTTCCGCCTCATTGATCCCTGCTTCTCTTAAAATTCTAGCTTTGCGGTCCAATTGGGCTTGGGTGTAATTGCCAATTCCGGCGGGTCCGCCGTTAAGGCCAGGCTCGCCTTTGCCGACTAGATGGGCGTCTTCAACGGCTTTCCGTTGTGCGGCACTGAGAGGTCGGCCTAAAATCCTCTCGGCGCGGCTGATTCGGGTGGCGTGCTCCGCAGCCGCAGGCCCAGTGGCGATTCCGATAGGGACTCGCGCCGCCTCCGCCTCATAGGTGGTACGCATGGCGTCTTTCTCAGCCTGAGTCAGACCGCGGCCAAACTCTCTTTCCGCCTGAGCAATGCGCTCGGCAAGGCCCGTCTCAATTCGGGGGCCAGTTCCAGGAAGAGTTGAGTTGGGAGTATGTCCAGGCGGCGGAAGATGATTGCCGACTCGTCCTACCTCGGGTGCGGCGGCGGCGGCCGGCCGCGCGGTCTTGGTCGCTTCAATCAACTTCCCCATGGCGGGGATCTTCGCGACCTTGACGGCAAGGCCATAAGCCAGAAGCGGATCGACCACACTGGCGAAGCCGTAGCACCACATTTTGGTGCGGCCGACCGAGTTCAGGCAATTGCGTTTCTTGTGATTGTCATTCAAAAACTCTTCGACTTTTTGAATAATATTGGAGCTCACATCAGGTGTGCGGGGTGGGCCGAAGATGTCTTCCTGCTTCTTCAAAAACCATTCGTCCCGGCTGTTGCAACCGAAGCCAAATCCGCAGGCGCGACTCCACAGGGCTTCCATCTTGGTGATTGGCGCCGGGAACCAGCTGCTTCTGATTTTTTCTAAATCGAGTTGTTCGCCTTGAGTGGGATAGCGGCGATAGGCGGCATGATAGAGATTGTGAAGGCAATCCGGAGTGTCCATGCATGAGCTTAAAAAAGCCATTCGGGCCCGGTCCGGGCGGCCTTGATCCACGGCATGCTGCATGAGTCCGCCGATGCCGTTGACGATCATCCGGTGCAGGTCGATATGCAGGGCTTCGCCCCACACTCCCAAGACATTCCGCACACACGCGTCGGCCATTTGGCTGGTGGTGATCATTCCGTCAGAAGCATCGCACTTGAGTAAATTCTTTTTTGTCTCTGGATCGCCTTCAAGGGTTGAACAGCCGAGGTCCTGCATTTGTTTTTTGCATTGTAGTCCATAGGCCTGTGGAGCGGTGTCCCCGGCGCCGCTCGTGGCGGTCTCGGCCGCCCAGCAGGGGGCGGCAAACAGCGCCGCTATGGCAAAAATGGCTCGAGTCCTCATCATCACGCACTAGTATGAGCAATCGGTTGGCCCGTATAAATGGGATATCTTCGAAGGCACCGTCTAAGGTTAATCAGGTGTAGCCCAAGAAGGGCACCGTCTCATTTTGAGACGTTTGCACCACACTTTAAGCACCGTGGACATTATCTAATTTTTTTCAGATTTATCGTTATGGCTTTTCTGCGCGCGGGCGATGGCCCGTTCAATTTGAATTTCGCGGCTGATCCGGTAGAGCACCGATTTCTCCTCTAAGCCGTCGCTCGGAAGCGAGCGGGGATCAGAGAAAAAATCCTGTTGAATCTGCGATTCCTTAACAATGGTCACCTTGGTCGCGGCTTTGCCCGCCAGTGGCGCGCCTTTAATCACGCGAATCGTGAGCCGGTAAGTCTCCGAGGTCGACGAGGTTTCCGATTTATAAGGCGGGGACCAAATGCGGTAACCGCGGATCATATCAGTTTCCAAAGTGCCCTGATCCATATTGCTGATGCGCAAAGGATAAGGCTGCAGCACGAAATTCACCGCGCGCCACACTTCTTCATAAGATGCGTAATAAACCTGTTCGCGCGGACCGAACATCATCGCCGGTCCCGTGCGCTCCTCGAAGAGCGCACAGGCGGCGGTTGATAGAATAAAAACCGCGATTAGAAAATTAGAGATCCATTGCATTGCGCGTGACATGGGTGACCGTGTTCAAGTCGACCCGATCCGTAGGCGCCGCTTCAAAAACAAAATTAGACGGACGGGCCAAGAACAGCACTTCCCAGCGGTATTTGAACTTGGGGTTCTTGGTGAAAGCGATTTTGGGCAGTTCCACCTGTGTCGTCCAGCCCGGTGACCAGACTTCCCACAAACGGGTCCGGCGCTCGCTCTTCACCGTGCCGGTGCCGAGGGTCTCGATCTCCGACATCACCATATACATGGCGGCGGGAGTGAGGCCGGCATTGATCGCGGGCACGCTGACCTTGATTACGTTGCCCGACATAGTGGGCGCTGCAACCAGAGGCAAGAATTGCGGGCTCACAGTGCCGCCGGTGGCGGGTGTAAACGCGAAACTCAACTTATTAAAGTTGTAGTTATTGGCGGCTACCGGGTCCTCTTGCGCGAAGGGCCGGGTGAACTTCTCAAGGGGATTTAGGTCCTTCAGAGCTTGTTCAAGGCGCGTGATCACCGTGGTGGTGGGCGCATCGAGCAGCAATGACAACACCGATCCGCCGCCAAGCGAGGCGTTGGACTTGAGGTTCATAGCTTGATTGGGCGTCAGGCGTTTTAAATCGGTGGGCACATAGAAGCCCGATTTTTCCGACAAGGCCAAACTCACCATCACTTTGTCAGCCGGGAAAGCCGGAGCTTTCAAAGCCACCGTGCTATTGAACGGAGTTTGGTTGACCGAGAGATCGACATTCTTAATGTTGCCGGTCACCGTCACCGATTTTTGTCCGGCTTCCAAGAAAGTGAAGTGATTGATCACTTCGAAAATTGATTTGCCGGCGCGGATGTCGTTGACCACTCTTTGCAGTGGGAATTGTCCGTGCATCACAAACATTTGGTAGTTGCCGGGTTCGCGCACATACACGCGGTAGTCGGGCTTATCGAGAGTGATGGGGAAGATATAAGTCTCTTCCTGATTGGGCAAAGTCACATTGCTGGGAATGTCGACGGCATTGCCGATGATTTCGATAGTGTCGTTTTGCGGGCTGATGACCGAGCTGATGTCGAAGCTCAGCATGCTTTCGCGGCTCATGGCCGGAATCACCATGCCGAAATCCACCTTGCCATCGGTGATCAGGCGGCCAAACCCAGTGGTTGTGCCTTTGATCTCCATCTGGACGGCGCCATCCACTTTGGAAACCGTGATCATGTGTTCGCCTGGCATCATTACGGGTAGCGTGGTGGTGATAAAACCAGCAGCTTGCACCGTTACGGGCAGCGCGGCCTTCCAATCACCGGGAACTCCCGCGGAGCCGTCAGCGGCGGTCTTTAAGACGTTGCCGGGAAACGGATTGCCGGGCTCAAAGCCGAGCAGAATAGTGGCGTTGGCCACCGGTTGATTGTTCTGATCGACAACCCTGAGGCTGTCCGCGGCACTGACGGCGGTGTAGCCGGCGATGGCCGCAATAATGGCTAGCTTAGAAATGACCTTCATAGATTTTCCCCCTAATTTCTTTGGATTCTCTTCCCTATTGAATAGAATTTCACGTCAGGAATAGGACAAAGGTCAAGTGGTTGACACCTTTGCATGTTTGGACTATTTTGACGCCGCCTATCAAAATAGTTTTTACTCTGTGGCGGGGTAGCTCAGCTGGTTAGAGCAGCGGAATCATAATCCGCGGGTCGGAGGTTCAAGTCCTCTCTCCGCTACCATTTTTATTGGACGGCAGCGCATAAGCCAGGCGTAGTAAAGCACCAATCCAATTAAGGCTCGTTGAGCGAGATGGATACACAGATAACCGGTGTAACCCATGCCGCAGAATTTTACCGCGAGCAGGGCGCCGGGAATGAACAGGCCCCATTGAACCGCGGTCATGATCGCAAAGCTTTGTTTTAGGCCGTCGCTGACAAAATGAAATCTTTGAAGCGCGCAACAGAGTCCGTCCACCACGTACAAGGCCGCAAGAATCAGAAACGGCACTCTGGCTAAAGCGAACGCGGTTTCATCTTTGAAAAACCAATGCCGGATCTCATCTGAAAAAAGTAAAATGGCCGCGGCTAAAATAAAACTCACCAGCGCCACTTGCTTGAGCGCCAAGGCCCCCAGGCGCATGGCCTCCTTGGGCTTACCGTCGGCTAAAGCCTTGACCAGGAATGATCCCGTGGCGACGCCGTACCCGATGCCGAGGTACAGCGCGGGCAGCGATAGCGTGGCGATAACATTGGCCACGGCCAGAGCGCTCACGCCAATCAGGCCCACGACCGCGACAGCCGCGTTCAACGTGAATGCCAACGACAACTGATGCAAGGACACTCCGAGAACCACTTTTAGATCCTCCATCAATTCCGCAAATCTTGGACACTGCCAGCGGTAACCTTCAAGCCGAATAGTGAAGTAGAGATTCAGGGCAAAGCCGCTCGCAATGGCGATCACCGAAGCCACCGCGACGCCGCCCAAACCGAAGCGGGGACTCAAAATCAAGTTGCCCACTACATTCACCGACGTGATTGCCAACGTGATTGAGAGCCTGGTTTTGCTCTTGAGCGCGCCGATCCAATATCCGTTTAAGGCTTGGCTCATGGACGCGAAAATATAAGACGGACAAAACAGCCGGATAAATTCCGCGGCCATCGCCACCGATTCGCCGGAGGTATAAAGTCCCGCGATCCGGGGCGCGAAAAAATAAAACAGGAATGAAAATGGCAGTGCGAGTAGCAGTCCCAGCAATAAATTTCCGCTTAACACCCGGTTTCGATCCCCGGGCGTTTCACTCGCGGCCACCCGCTTTTGCACGGAGGTGATCAACCCCATTGTAAAAGAATTGGGAATAAAAGAAGCCGCGCCGGCCACGCCGAGTGC
>JANMVK010000443.1:0-3078 GCA_031392725.1 Pseudobdellovibrionaceae bacterium | reverse complement strand
TCTCGCAAATGAGCCTTAAATCCTTCAGCGTTTTGGTCTCTTTACGAGAGATAAAGCCCTCAGCCTCGAGCTGATTTAAGTAAATATACTTCTTAGCGATTTTAAAGGCCTTCTGCCAGCCACGAAAGGACTGAACAAAAGTTATCCACGCTGGGCCGCCTAGAGCCCAAGTGTGGGTAACTTTTGTCTTCATGACTGCTTTTTTGTTAACACCATGTGGATATTTGAAAGAATCAGCACCTCGGGCTTACACGGCGCCGAACTTAGTGTACCGCGGGCTTATACGGCGCCAACAACTTCAACACATATTCCACACCGGTCTTAATCGACCGGTTACGCGCCGGTTTCGCCGAACTCTCATAAAAATTCAAAAACGAATTGGAAGTTATCAAAATCGTATCACTGATAAACTGCAGCTCGCTCTTGTCCTTCAGCGGCTTCATCCAGCCCTGGCGCACCCATTGGGCGTAAGTAGCGAAAAACAGGCGTTGGGTCTTCTTTAAGTGTTTCTTCCAAATGGCACCGAGCTGGGGATCGATCCGTCGCAGATGGTACATCTCGCGGTGAAAGAACCGATATTTGTAGAACACACCAAAAACTAATTCCACTAGCTCTTCGGGAGTGCGTAAACTGACTTCAGGGGCGCTGGTGTTCCAGATTTGGTAGATCTCGGCGCACATCTTGTCGAACAGCTGGCGTACGATCTCTTGCCGGTCGGAAAAGTGAAAGTAAAGATTACCGGGGCTGATCAGGAGGTGAGCCGCGATATGATTGGTGGTGACAGCCACGGTTCCGGACTGGTTGAATAAATCCAGGCTGGCCGCAATGATTCGATCTTTATTGGATTCCCGTTTCATACTCATCCTTTAGAGTAAAGGCTCTAGCATTCTCTCGAGTGTAACAGCTTAGAACAAAAGCTCTAATATGACGGAACGTGTTTTGTCAAATTTGTCTTGCAACAGCGCAACAGGCGGGAGAAAAAAATCCCATAAGAGGTGTCCATGCAGATGAACGTGAGAGAAACTCATCCCCGATCCCCGAATTCCTCCCCGGCAGTAAAGGTTAAGGAAACAACCAAAGCTGAGTACTCTGTTGGGCACCTTTTCACTCCCGAGGCCGTCAAGTTCATCACCGAGCTGCACCAGACGTTTGAGCCGCGCCGGCAGCAGCTGCTGCGCGACCGCCTAACCCGCGCCGAGCAAATGCGCCGGGGTGCCACCATTGATTTTCCCGAAGAAACTGAAGTCACGCGCCTCCGTCCGTGGAAGGTCGCACCGCCGCCGCTGGATCTAAATGACCGCCGGGTGGAGATCACCGGGCCGGTGGACGCCAAGATGATCATTAATGGCCTGAACTCGGGTGCGAAAGTATTTATGGCCGACCTCGAGGACGCCACTTCGCCGACGTGGGACAATATCGTGAGCGGTCATTTGAATTTACAAAAAGCCGTGCGGCGGACCCTTGATTTTCACTCTGAGGGCAAGTCCTACACATTGAAAGAGGAGATCGCCACGCTGGTGGTGCGACCCCGCGGCTGGCATCTGATTGAAAAACATTTCACCGTCGACGAGCGCCCGGTGTCGGGCTCGCTGCTCGATTTCGGCACTTATTTTTTCCACAATGCCGCTGAGCTCATCAGCCGCGGCTCGGGACCATATTTTTATTTGCCCAAACTTGAAAGCCGGCACGAAGCGCGCCTTTGGAATGACGTATTTAATTTCGCGCAAGACTATTTGTCGATTCCGCGAGGAACCGTCCGCGCCACGGTGCTTCTCGAAACCATCACCGCCGCGTTTGAAATGGAAGAAATTCTTTATGAACTGCGCGAACACGCCTCCGGCCTCAACGCCGGCCGCTGGGATTATTTGTTCAGCATGATCAAAAAGTTTTCCCACCGCGCTGATATTTTATTTCCCGACCGAAGTGAACTCACCATGACCGTGCCCTACATGCGCGCTTACACCAATATGCTGGTGGAGGTGTGTCACAAGCGGGGCGCTCACGCCATCGGCGGCATGTCGGCGTTTATTCCCTCGCGCCGGGACGCTCAGGTCAATGCCACAGCCATGGAAAAGGTCCGTGAAGACAAACAACGCGAGGCCAATAACGGATTTGACGGAACTTGGGTGGCGCATCCGGATTTAGTGCCGGTGGCGCGCGCGGTATTTGATAAAATTCTAGGAGACCATCCCCATCAAAAACACAAACGCCCGCCGGTGGATGTGAGTTCGAGCATGTTATGGCCGAGAACCATCGAGGGCGCCGGGATCACCCGAGAAGGCGTGCGCAACAATTTACATGTGGCGCTGGTTTATATTTCTTCTTGGCTGCAGGGTCTCGGCGCCGTCGCGATTCACAATCTTATGGAAGACGCCGCCACCGCGGAAATCGCGCGCGCGGAATTGTGGCATTGGGTTCACCACCGTTGCTCCATGAAGGACGGCACCCTGATCACTCCTGAGTTGTTTGAAGAGGAATTGGAACTTGAGTTCAAGAAGCTGCACGCCGGTCCCGGGCCGGTGCCCACCACCTTAAGCCAGGCCCGCCGCATTGTGCGCGAATTAGTTTTGGATATGGAATTTGCGGAATTTTTAACCTTACCCACTTACCAAATTTTAGAGGAGCCAACATGAGCGATGAATTGCAAAAGTCATGGACGTCCGAACGCTGGAAAGGCATTACCCGCCCCTATAAACCCGCTGAGGTTTTGAACCTTCGCCCCAGCATTCCGATTAAGCACACGCTGGCCGAACACGGGGCCCGGCGCCTGTGGGAACTTTTGCATTCAGAAGTTTATGTGAATACCATGGGCGCCATGACCGGCGCTCAGGCCACCCAAATGGTGAAGGCCGGCTTGAAAGCTCTTTATCTCAGTGGCTGGCAAGTGGCGGCCGACGCCAACTTGAGTGGGCAGACTTATCCCGATCAAAGTTTGTATCCGGCCAACAGCGTGCCCAACGTCGTAAAACGGATTAACAACGCTCTCACTCGCGCCGACCAAATTGAAAAATCAGAGGGCAAAGTCACCACCAATTGGTACGCACCCATCGTGGCGGACGCGGAAGCCGGCTTCGGCGG
>JANMVK010000435.1:0-2504 GCA_031392725.1 Pseudobdellovibrionaceae bacterium | reverse complement strand
TTAATAATGAAGACCGGCTACGACTGGGTCGCCAACAAGCCGCACGCGGCGCCCGCCGACCACTCGTACAATTATTTAATGGATTTGTTCCTCAACGAAGATTTGTCGAAATTAACTTTGAATGAGGCCAACACGGCGATGAGCAATCTGCGCGCGTTTTCACAAAACGGCGAGTGGGTGTTTCAGTCCTATCATTCCGCTTACGATCCCGATCATCACAATTTTTTCCCGTCGGGGACGGTGGGAATTCCACCGGTCAACGCCGGTTACTTGGCGCTGGCTTATAAATACGCCGCCCGCCATGGCTATGAAGTTCCCGACGCCCATTTTTGGGCGGTGATGGGCGATTCGGAATTCCGCGAAGGCTCTTTGGCTGAAGCCATTCCCGATTTCGCCGAGCGCGAGCTGGGCAATCTGACTTGGATTTTGGATTTCAACCGGCAAAGTCTCGACGGCCACCGCATCACCAATCAATCCGTAATGCGAGGCACGGATGACATCCGCATTCAGCGCACCATGGAAGCCAACGGCTGGCATGTGGTCCACGCCCGCCATGGCAAACATCGCGAGAAGTTTTTTAAAAATGACGGTGGCGCCCAATTTAAGGAATTGTTCGAGGGCAGTGTCGCCGATTATGAATTGCAAGTTCTCCTGATGCTTCCCGATGGCAAGGCCATCCGGGAGCTGCTGCATGAGAAACAGCCCAAGCTTGAGAAATTCCTGAAAACCATTTCCGACGAGGACTTAAAAACCGCCGTTCACGATTTTGGCGGCCATGATTTTGAAACTTTAATTGAAGCCTTTGAGGCCAGCAAAAAAGAAACCAAGCGTCCCACCATGGTCATCGCCCACACCATTAAAGGCTGGGGTTTGAAAATGGCGGCCAATCCCGGCAATCACTCGGCCATTCCCGACGAACCGGAATTAGACATCCTCGCGGAGCGCGGGAAAATGCCAAAGAGTGAAGACTTCGCGCGCTTTGACACAAAATCGGCTGAGGGTAAATTCTTAAAAGAACGCGGCGATAAATTATTCGCTGATATTAAAGGCCAGCACGCCCTCAAAACGAAAAATCAAAAATTTTTCACCGAGATGGCCGGTCAGCTGGGCGAAATGGGCAACAGCCTCGATATTAATTTTAAAATGGCCAACTTTCCCCACACTCAGTGGATGCTGGGACAATTGACTTCGAAACTCACACGCCTAGCCAACACCCCGCTGGACACTAAACAGCTCAAAGAAAAACAAAAAGCGCTCACACCCATGGAACAATCTTTTAAATTGGCCGGCGAGATGATGGTCACCATGGCGCCCGACGTGGGCACCAGCACCAATCTCAATCCGTCCATGGACGGCAAAATCTACAGCGCCAACGACGTGGATGACATGGAAAGCGAAATGGGCGTGAAGGACAAGAGCGTGCCGGATCTAATTCCGGGCGAGGAAGTCACCGACCGCTTTTTACGCTTTGATATCACCGAGGCCAATGTGGCTTCGTGCATGGGCTCATTCGGTAAATTGCGCGACGTCCTCGGCATTCCGCTAATGCCGCTGATGACCGTTTACGATTTCTTTATCAAACGCGCGCTCGACCAGTTGTTTTACAATTTGTATTGGCGCTCCGCCTTTATTTGCGTCGGCACGCCCTCCGGCGTCACCCTCAGCCACGAAGGCGCGCAACACGGCTGGAAGTCCGACATTCAAATCCCCAATCAAGTGACCTGGGAGCCCCTGTTCGTGCAGGAACTGGATTGGATTTTTGTCGACGCCGTCAAACGCCTGTTGAGCGGCGACGACGCTGACCGCAGTGGCGTGATCATTCGCGGGGTCACCCGCGGCATCGATCAAAAACAATTTATGCAATTTCAAAAAACCCAGCGCCGGTTTAAAACCGGCCTGGATGAATCGATCCGCCTCATTCCCACAGGCATGACCGTGGAGGGCGGAACCGACGAGTCGCAAGTCCCAACCGAAAGCGACGATGTGATTATGCAAGCCGTGCGCGAAGATGTTTTAGCCGGCGCTTATTATTTGCTCGATTACCGCGGCTACGCCGGTTACGAGCCCGGTGACAACGTAGTGCACATTTTTGCCATGGGTTCACCCGCCACCGAAGCCATCCGCGCGAGCCAGGATCTCTTGCAAAAAGGCATTTACGCCAATGTGATTGTGGTGTCGAGCCCCGATCTTTTGCTTGGCAATCTGGCCCATATTAACGAGTACCGCCACTTAAAACAAAATCTGGGCATTAATGCCGATTTGTATTTGAAGAACTTTGACCCGGCCAACCCGGCCGACCTCAAAACCTTGGCCGGCCGGCGCATTCCGGTGGTCAGCGTGCACGACGGCGAAATCGGATTGCTCGACAATATCGGTTCGGTCATTGGCGTGCGCCAGGAAACCTTGGCGGTGCGCAAGCATTCCAAGTGCGGACGCCCCAGTGACGTTTACCGGTACCATCACATTGACGCCGCCTCGGTGATCGAAGCGTGCGGCAAGGTGCT
>JANMVK010000402.1:0-2922 GCA_031392725.1 Pseudobdellovibrionaceae bacterium | reverse complement strand
CCGCGTCCAGTGTAAAGTTGTGAACAAATCCAATGTGCAGCAGGTATATGCTCATCGCCAGGCCCAGAAAATTAATCGGCGGCAAAAACTTGGTGCCGATATTTGTCACTTGCGCCGGAATGGCGGCGAACACGATATGGGTATAAACCGAACGGAACGCCACTTCCCGGTGAAAGAAAAATTTAAAACCATAGTAAAACCAGCCGGTCACGATTCCCGTCACCACTACCGAAGCTATTGGAGAAATTAAAATGTCGGTGAAGAAGCCCAGCGCATCGCGCTCGATTAAATTCTTGACCATGCCGCAGGCCAGAGCAAAGGCGGGCGGCAGAATCAACAGAGTCGGCCAATCCCAATCTGGAAGCTGGCGCATGCCCTGAACGGGATTGCGAAAAAAGTGCGGCAGCGCCAATATGGCTTCTTTTAATTTTGCCTTGATCTCAACCCAGTTGTACTTGCTCATGATGGAAAAGTTTTTGTCTTTCTTAAAAAGTCGCGTTCAATCTCAAGGATGCGTCCCACGAACTCTTATCAAATGTCTCCGATA
Source organism: Pseudobdellovibrionaceae bacterium (assembly GCA_031392725.1). Lineage (GTDB taxonomy): Bacteria > Bdellovibrionota > Bdellovibrionia > Bdellovibrionales > UBA1609 > JALHOQ01. The sequence goes on along the minus strand of JANMVK010000402.1, from coordinate 2,375 downwards.
TCAGAGCGGAACGGTAGGTTAAATCGGGGCCGATGGCCACCGAGGATGAAATTTTCCGCTCAAATCCAATCATAAAAGAGCTTGCGGGGGTGGACACTTTATGCGGCGTCCACTTGGATCCAGATTTGGCGCTGATGTCCATGTAACGGGCGGACAGTCCCATGCCGAAACGCAGGCGCATTTTGTCGCGCATCAGCGGCATGTAGACGCCGCGGAATTCAAATTCCTTGAGGTCGGCGGTGACATCCGAGGATAAATCTTCCTGCGCGAAATTGCGAAAAATGCCTTCCACGCGGATTTGGCGGGTGAACATGTTCATGCCGAAGTGGGCTTCAAAACCTTTCATCAGGCCGGAGCCAAGCGCTCCTTCGGGGGAAGCCACGTGAACGTAGGACGTGGTGATGCCGACGCCGCCGTGAATGGCGACTTCCTCCCAGTTCATGTCTTCACTCTGAATTTGCGGATTCTTTTCAGCCGCCGTCTGCAGTTGCGAAACGATGGAGTCATAGCCGGTGTAGGATTCGTCTTCGTCATCGGCCCAGACAAATGTCGAGCTGACGGCCGCATACATAAGGACGAGATTCACAATTACTTTCATGCATTACCCCACTGTGACCCATTCTATCAAAACTCGTCTTTTCGGGAAGAGCCGTTCGAGTAGAATAGGACCTATGAGACTGATTTCTCGACTCCGCGATCATCGCTATTGCGCCTTTTGCAAAACTTCACGGCGCGTGTACCTGAAAAAACATGTGGATCTGACGAATGTCGTGGCCGCCATCCTTCTCTCAGCGGTTGTGACGTTGGCGTACTTTGGCCAGGTCGATCCGAGAGGACTCGTACTGTTTTGTATCATCGCCGGCATCAGTGAACTGATGGTGTACCTGCGCTGGCGGATGGCCGTCGTGTGCACGATGTGCGGCTTCGATCCGGTGATCTACAAACGCTCGCCCGCGCAGGCCGCGCTCCGTGTGCGCGAGTTTTTTGAACAACAAATTGAGAATCCGCGATTTCAGTTAAGCAAGTCACCATTGCTCGAGTTGCATCGGCAACAGCGGATGCGGGAGCGGAAACTCATGGAACTTCGCTCTTCAGTTGTCGCGAGCAAAGCGCCCGTGATAGACCCAAGATCACTATGAAATCCCTGGTTATAATTCCGACCTACAATGAGCGGGAAAACATCCTGCACCTGGCACCCGCGGTGCGCGCGGCGACGCCGGATGTCGATATTCTGGTGGTCGACGACAATTCGCCCGATGGCACTCAGGACATCGTCAGGGAATTGCAAAAAAAAGATGCAAAATTGCATCTACTCGGCCGGCCGGGGAAGCAGGGACTCGGTAAGGCGTATTTGGCGGGTTTTGCCTGGGGATTGGCTCAGGGGGCCACTCAAATGGTGGAGATGGACGCGGATTTTTCCCATCGCCCTGAGGATCTAAAAAAACTGCTGGAAGCCTTGCCTGGCGTGGATTTTGTCATGGGCTCGCGTTGGGTTCCCGGAGGACAGACGGTGAATTGGGGCCTTGGCCGCAAGATCATCAGCCGTGGTGGTTCTTTTTATACGCGTCAAATTTTGCGGTATCCCGTGCGAGATTGGACGGGAGGATTTAATGCCTGGAAAGCCACCACCTTGCAAAAGATTGGGTTGGATTCCGTACGGTCCGAGGGCTATAGTTTCCAGATTGAATTAAAATATAGGGCACTCAGACTTGGCATGCGTGGTATCGAAATTCCTATTGTGTTTGAAGATCGTCGTGTCGGACAAAGCAAAATGTCCTCACGCATCGTTTTTGAAGCGCTTCATCGTGTTTGGGGCCTTCGCCGCATTTCTATTTAACTCACCTGTTTTCGCACAAAATAAATCGGGCCTGGGAGCTGTCGTGGTCAGCGACGGCGCCGCGGTTTATGAGAAGCCGGATTTTGACTCCAAAGTGATTGAGTTTGTGCCGTTCCAAACCGCCATCCAAGTGTCGCGCAAGGCTTACGCCGGAACCGATGGCTTGGGACTTTTCCATAAGACCCGGGTGCGCGGCAAAATCGGATATATTCCCGACACCGATATTCGCATGGGAGATAAAGAGCGCGACAAAGAGCAACATGTGCGCGAGCGCGAGCGCGGCGATGCGGGCAAGATCAAAGTTAAAGACAAAGAAGAAAAACCCAAGTCCATGGCCTTCGATAAAGACGAAGATGAAAATATCGGCAAGGCTCCGGTTTATTTAACCCGGTTTTTAGGTGGCGCGGTATCTAGGGTCAATTTCACCGAGAAATTTTCCGGCCGTAAGTTGTCCGATCAAATGATTATGTATGGCTTGCGCATGACCGGTCCCGGGACCTTGTTTGACGGTCCGCCGCTCGATGTGAATGTGTGGTGG
>JANMVK010000357.1:0-1020 GCA_031392725.1 Pseudobdellovibrionaceae bacterium | reverse complement strand
GACAAAGCCGGCGTGCAGGATTGTCTCGATCAGCTCGATGAGGCGCTGTCACAGGTGGTGCTGACGCGCGCCCAGGTCGGCTCGCGCGGCATGCGCCTCGACAACCTGATTCAAACCACGGAAAAATCCAAAGTCGAAAATCAATTGGCCATCTCCACACTGGAAGACGCCGATGTGTTCTCCACGGTCAGCGATATCAATAAAACCGAAAGCACTCTGCAGGCCACGCTGCAGACTTCAGGCAAGCTGATCGAAAAAAGTCTGATGGATTTTCTAAGATAACGGCCCTTAGGGGCACGGATCAAACTTATTTCCATTTAAGTCGAGATTAAAATAGACCAGAGAAAAGCCCTTGGCTTTGGCATCCGCGCATTGGGCGGTACTCTTGTTACTGTATTCGGCAATGAGTACGGGCTTGTTCTGAGCGACAAACGATCGGTAGGCGTCGCACTCTTGGAACTGGTAGCATTCCTCCACGACAGCGAAATCAAAGGAACTAACTAAACTGGGCACCAGGTCCACGGAATTTTTCAAGGCCACGACGAGGCCATTGGCGTGTGCCGTGGTGGCTAAGAATTTGTTGAAGTCAACTTGGGTGCTGGCGGATAAAGGAAATCCGGGATTGTTGGAGTAGCCATCAACATTGTCCGGTTCAACGCCATCGCAACCTTTACTCGCGGCCAATGCCATTCGGGTTTGCATAATTTGCCTGACGACTGAGTTGCGCGTGTCGAGCCATTTTTCACCTGGCCAACCCTGCACTCCATTGCCCAAGGCCGCGGCGGGAAACTGCGCGGAGTCGGGACGATTGGGCTCATAGGTTCCGGCTGATAAGTAACAAATCACGATACGGCCCGCCTGCTTAAGATTCGCAATTTCTAGTGCGGTCGTGTTGTAAAGATCAATGTCGTAAACAGCCGCATTGATATTAGTTTTCAGAGCGCCATCAAGTTGCCAGAACCAGCTAATCCCAGGCCTAAATTGACCAGCAGGTGCAGGTGCAGGTGCAGGTGCAGGTGC
>JANMVK010000782.1:0-3307 GCA_031392725.1 Pseudobdellovibrionaceae bacterium | reverse complement strand
CATGGGTGTGAGAATCGCGCGGAACGCTTCAGTTTCTTGCCGTTTGCTCTCGAGATTCTCCAGTTTCCTGGTGACCGGATCCCAGTTGAGCCCGAATGCGATATACAGAGCCAGGAGTGACCCCACAGCCAGTTGTATTCTTCCGGCGGACACCTGAGCCAGGAGCATCAGCATGCAAGACCAAGACAGAATAAAAATCGGACTGAAGTAGTAGAGGCCACCACCGCCTTTATTTTGATTGTAGCCGTAGGATAGCAGCAGATAGCAGACGACGTTGAGCACGAAGGCGAAGGTAAAGAAGTGCAGCCTGCGGGGGAGCGTAAAAATCAGCGCCAGCCCCAAAACTATCAGCGGCGCGAGCACAGCCATGGCCGACAGCCGGTCATTGAGAAGTTCATCGGGGACTATTTGCCAGGGGCCGTAAACTCCGACCCGCACGTAAGTCATAAAAATCCCCACCATATGGGCGTAAAAACTGGCGCTGTCGCCGCCAAAGTTCAGCCACCAAACCAGACCGGTGCTCAAAATAAAAATTCCGCAGGTGATCAGCGTGAATTTCATCGCTTCACGGGCTGAACTTCGTGCGAGGGCGTAAACAGCCAGCAAAAACAGTGAACCTTCGACCGGAGCGCATCGCCAAATAGTAAAAAAGGACAACGACACCAGCGCGGCGTAAAAAATCTGCCAAGCTAAAGAGGCCTTACCTAGATAAAAAAATCGTGCGGTCAGCGCGGCCTGGATCGCCATTAAAGTGAGGACGGTGGGATCGGAGCGTCCCACTAATAAATTGTAATCGCGCAGATTGGCCATTCCGATATGAGCCGCCGGTACAACCAGGAGAGCCGTGGCCAACCGCCCATATTGCAACTTCCGCAAACATTCGAAGGCCATATAAAACAGCGCAAACGGAAGCAGCAGTACAAAACAACGGACCACGGCCTGGGAGGAAAGCCATGGCATCAGAATGTGCAGAATGGTTTTTAAAACGTGGTCAACCGGCCCGTGGCTGGAGTGAAACGCCACTAGCGAGTGATCGTAAATACTAATTCCATTCTTAAGCGCTAAGACATGCAGCCAGGCTCCGCCTTCGCGGATCTCCAACTCCATGGGGAATACAGCGGCCGCATAGCACAGGCGCAGAATTATAAATGCGGGAACCGCGGCGGAGAGCGCCAGGCCGGCTTCGAGCAAAACTTTTTTGCGGTCCATCCCTTATCTTTCTAATAACTAATGAAGAGCCGTCTCAAAAAATTGACGATGTTAACCCGGGTTCTCCAGGGAATTTTGAACATCAGGCGGTAGACCACGCTTTGAATAATGCTTTTTAGGCCGACGCCTCCGCGCATAATGGGCCGGCTTGAGCGGCCGACATCCAGCCCCTCCTTTTCCGCCCAGCGCAGGGCCTTGGGATCCCAATGTCCGCGCTCGATCATATTGGCGAACTCACACAGCGTATTTTTCATTGTGAAAAACCCGTCGGTGTAGCTGGTCCGGTAGGTGCCGAGGATTTCAAAATTCCAGGGGCTTTCGCCGGCGATAAGAATGGATTTAAGATATTCTTTGTCCCAGAAGGCCACCACCGAATGACGCCTGGGATTGCCTCGCGCTAGAATTCTAAAAGGTTCGCCGGGCACATCCTCATCCCAATAAGAGGGCAGGTAGTACTTGATGTACTTGGCTTGCTTCTTCACCATAAAATCAAACGCCTGCGAGAAGTGGCCGGTATTCATCGGTGAGGCCAGAAGCAAATCCTCAAGAATTATAAAAATCCGCTTTTCCGGTATTTGATCTAAAATCCGCAGCAAGCTGGTCGACCAATCGGGGTCGCCGTTGGACAGAAGGGTTTTGACCGAATTGTGCTGGAAGGGCTGGGTGTTGGAGCCCAAGTATACGGGCAGCCGGCAGTCCGGAAAATACTTCTGCCAGCATTTAAAAAATGCGGGCCATATATGAGAGTACTTGTCGCACGACAAAACCAGGACGGCAGAATCCATATACAATCTTAGAGGCAGCGGGTTCCATTAAGCAAATGAAACGGACTTTGCGATTTCCCTACCTAGGTCCCGATGGCCGTGATTAGATAATAATATAGATGAAACGGAAGTCTCAGTGCTGAAACAAATCTTGGTTGGAATGTTTATGGCGGCCAACCGGCGCAATCGCGCCAATATTCTTAAACTGGCCGGCCATGAAAAATCAAAAAAGATCTTGGATCTTGGTTGCGACGACGGCCAGTGGACATTTCAAGTGGCCAAGAGCGCTCAAGCGGAAGAAATATTTGGAATCGAAATCAATCCGGTGGCCGCCGCCGCGGCCCGAAAAAATGGAATTCAGGTTACGGTGGGCGATTTAGCGGACCCCTTGCCGTTTGCCGACTCGACCTTTGATTTAGTTCATACCAATCAAGTGATCGAGCATGTACCCGATATTGATCAATTCGCGCGGGAGGCCTTTCGCGTGCTTAAGCCCGGCGGCCGTCTGATTCTCAGTACGGAAAACGGAAGCGCCTGGCACAACGTCTTCGCCGCGGCCATGGGATGGCAGATATTCTCCTTAACCAATCTTTCCTCCCTTCAGTCAGGTGTCGGCAATCCACTGGCGCTCCATCGCGGGAGCACTGAGTTTTCCAATTCATGGACCCACAAGGTGATTTTTAATTATCGGGGATTGATTGAATTCCTGGCGCTCCACGGATTTAAAAACATTTCCGTCCGGGGGGCTGGGTACTATCCGCTTCCGAGCATTTTGGGCGATGTCGACCGAAGGCATGCGCATTTATTAGCTCTGAGCGGTCAAAAATGAAGGACCCAGCGGTAAAGGGCCGTCCCTATTTGGGTGCGCTCACCGGAATCCGGGCTATCGCGGCCCATATGGTCTTTGCCCATCATTTAAGTGGAGAAATGCCATTTAAATTGGCCCACCTTTATACCGGTGTCGGCATTTTCTTTGTGCTGAGCGGTTTTCTCATCACTTATCATAACTACGAAGCCGTCGTGTCCGGAAAATTTTCAGTAGGGAAATATTTTATCAGGCGATTCGGCAGAATTTATCCGGCCTACCTGGCCGTGTTTCTGATTACCGCTTATATCCAGATTGTGCCGGAGCAGGACGATTGGACTTATTGGTTTATGAATCTCACGTTATTAAAGAGCTGGTCGAATCAATATATTTATTCGGGCGTCGGCCAATCTTGGACGATTCTGGTCGCCGCTTATTTCGTCGTGGCGACACTGCAGCCGCAGTGGCTGAATAAACGGACTTCTTTGGCCGGCGTTTCAGTGATCGAGGCGCCAGCCGGTAATTTGCC
>JANMVK010000292.1:0-4800 GCA_031392725.1 Pseudobdellovibrionaceae bacterium | reverse complement strand
CGATATGCCCGAGCCGGCCGAGGACGGCGACTGTGCCGACTAGCGCCGCCGGTCTTTCCAATAGAGATTTTGCTCATCTTAAATCCGCCCTCGATGAGGCGGCGATTGTCGCAATTACCGATCACCGCGGCACCATCACTTATGTTAATAACAAGTTTTGCGCCATTTCCAAATATCCGGCCGACGAACTCATCGGAAAGACTCACAAGATTATTAATTCCGGCTTTCACCCCAAGGAATTCTTCACGGCAATGTGGGAGACGATTTCATCCGGAAAAGTGTGGGAAGGCGAAATCCGCAACCGCGCTAAAGACGGAACTTATTATTGGGTCCACACCACCATCGTGCCGTTTATGGACGAAAACGGCCGGCCCGAAAAATACGTGGCGGTCCGCTATGAAATCACCGAACGGGTTTTGGCCCAGGATCAATTGAAGGTTCACACAAAAAAATTGGAGATCAGCAACCGGGAGCTTCAGGACTTCGCATCGGTCGCCGCGCATGACTTGCAGGAGCCGCTGCGCAAGATTCAGGCGTTCTCGGACCGGCTTACGACCAAAGCGCAAGGGCAGCTCGGCCCCGAAATGCTGGATTTTGTCGCCCGCATACAAAACTCCGCAGAGAGAATGCAGACGCTGATTAATGATTTGCTTTCCTACTCACGGGTGACCACCAAGGCTCAGCCTTTTGCGCCGGTTGAATTGAATGAAGTGGTTTCACAAGTGGTTTCCGACCTGGAAGTCCGGCTGGAGAAATCCAAGGGTAAAGTGGAATGGGAGCGGCTGCCCACGGTGGATGCTGATCGCACGCAAATGCGCCAGCTGTTTCAAAATCTTATTAGCAATGCCCTTAAGTTTCACCGCGATGGAGTTCCGCCCATCGTGCGGCTTTCCTCCACCGCCAAACCCGGTTCTGTTGAAATTTTCATTCAAGACAATGGAATTGGGTTTGAAGAAAAATACTTGGACCGGATCTTTACCATTTTTCAGCGCCTGCACGGCCGCTTTGAGTATGAAGGCACCGGCATTGGTCTCGCCATTTGCCGGAAAATCGTCGATCGCCATGGCGGAGTTATAACCGCGCGTTCCACGCTCGGACAAGGGTCGACTTTTATAATTAATATTCCAATCCATCACAGCTCGAAGGACCTTTAGATGAAATCCATAAAAAATATTTCCGTGGTCGTAGCCGATGATGATGCCGAAGACCGGCAGTTGATTCTGGACGCATTCAAGGAAGGTAAGTTACTGAACGACGTTACCTTTGTGAATGATGGCGAACAGTTAACGCAGCACTTGAAGGACCATCCGCTTCCGGGCCTAATATTGCTTGATCTGAATATGCCGAAGAAGGATGGGCGGGAGGTGCTAAAGGAGATCAAGGGCGACCCGAGGTTCAAACATATTCCGGTTGTGGTGTTAACCACATCAAAAGCGGAAGAAGACATCGCCCGTACATACAATTTAGGCGTGAACTCATTTATTTCCAAGCCCGTGACCTTTTCGGCCTTGGTCACCGTGATTGCAGAAATCACTCATTATTGGTTTGAAATCGTCGAACTGCCGGCGGCAAAAAAGTAATGCCGCACGCCCATCGTAAGGAAATTAACGTCCTGCTGATTGATGATGATGAAGATGATTTCGTTAATATCCGGGGCATTCTAAGTGAAATTCAAAGCGCCAAGTACCGTTTGTCGTGGAAATCGTCTTACCATGAGGGTTTGAGTGAGCTGCTCACCGCTTCCTTCGATGCCTGTTTGCTGGACTACCGGCTCGGCGAACACACCGGATTGGATTTGTTGGTTGAGGCTGATCAAAAAGGCTCCACCTGCCCCATGATTCTTCTTACCGGCTTTGGTGACTTTGACCTCGACTTGAAGGCCATGGAAACCGGCGCCGCGGATTATCTGGTCAAGGGTCAGATCACCGCGCCACTGCTTGACCGCTCGATCCGTTACTCCATGAAGCACGCTCTCGATTTAAAGGATCTTTCCGAACAAAAGGAAAGCTTTCAAACCTTATTCAATTCCACATTCGAGGGCATTTTGCTGCACCAGAAAGGCACGATTGTCGACGCCAATGCCGCCACGGTCGAAATTTTTAATTTTTTACCGGGCGAAATGAACGGTAATCTGCTGCGCAACTTTATTCGCGCCGATCATTGGGCTGCCTTGGACCGCCAGCTGGCCACCGGACGCGATATTCAGATGGAGGCCATCGGGCTGCGCAAGGACGGCCAGGAAATTTATATAGCCCTGTCGAGCCGCACCGTGAATCTCAAGGGGCATTGGGTGTCACTCATCGCGATTCGCGATCTCACCCAGAGAAAAGAAATGGAAGCGCAAATCCTGCAACAGGACCGCCTGGCCTCTCTAGGACTCTTGGCGTCGAGCTTGGCTCATGAAATCGGCACTCCTCTCGGCGTCATCCGGGGAAGGGCCGAGATGCTGGAAAAATCCAGCGATGAAAAAACCAAAAGCACCATGACTTTGATCGTGGGTCAAATCGACCGCATTGCCAAATTGGTCAATTCCCTTTTGCATATCGCCCGCGAACAACAATCTGAAGCGGCCACCGATGTTAATTTGCGGCTGGTTCTCGACGATGTATTAAATTTGATCGGTCATGAGCTCAATCTCAAGGGAATCACGCTGAAATTAACCATGAACGAAGACTTTACCGTGAAGGCCGAGTCGGGGCCATTGGGGCAGGTTATATTGAACTTACTGGTCAATGCCATTCACGCCATTGAAGCCGCAAAAAACGGCGGCTCAAATACTGTGAAGGAAATATTGATCGAGGCCACCAAGACGGACGGTGAAGCCCAAATTAAAATTCAAGATACCGGGTGTGGCATTTCCGAAAAAAACATGACCCGCCTGTTCCAGCCTTTTTTTACCACCAAAGACATCGGCCTCGGCACCGGCCTCGGCCTCGCGACATCATATAAGCTGGTCACCTCATGGGGTGGATCCATACTTGTTGAAAGTAAAGAGGCGGCTGGTTCCACGTTTAAGATCACCTTGCGGAGGTAAGGTCGTGCACGTCGTGCTGGATCTCATCCATTTCCCGCTAAACTGAAGGATGTGCGGATTTTTTCCGGCCTCAAAAAAATGAAAAATCAAAGCGCCGCCGAAAATACAGGAGTTACCCCACAGGGTGATGGCCCAGAACAGGCGCACCTTCATTAACGCTTTTATCCTCTTGCGAATTGATCTGCGCATAAGCTCCTTACTACTCTTACGATTTTTTGGGCCATAGCCCATACCAATGCAATGGCAAAGCCAACCCACCTTCATCCGGACAAATCTGAACTATTCCCTTGAGACAATGTGTCCCGTGCGAGACAACCTGTCACGATAGAGACCTCGCCTGTGGATTTGGCGCGGGCCCTGGGATTGCACATTTAAAGATTATGAAAACAATTATTATGATTCTATTGTGCATTCCATGGCCGGCCGTTAACGCTCAGGAAACCGACGATCCGGCCCGCCCTGTCCTGGGAAAAACCGGTCAGGTTTTTACCCTCACATTTACCCCACAAAACCGCCGGCTGGAGGTGGCCCTTGTGGGAAAACCGGCGGTTACGCTGGACCCCCAGCAGCTGACTGTCCTTGGGAAAGTGTATCCCTCCAAAGGAGCGCCCACCACACTGAGAATTCAGGCGGCGTCCGATCACTTTGAAGTCTTAGACAGAATTGATCCCAGCTCATCCGTTGAGTTTGAGGTGAAAGATCAGGTCACCAAAAAATCCGAGACACTGCGCTTGAAACAGAATTCAAAGCCATAATGGGCTGGCATGATGCCGCGCTGGGCGTTCTGGCATTTATCTCAGAAACGGTCGGCACGGTAACAGGATTCGGATCCTCAACCTTTTTCGTGCCCACGGCCGTATTTTTCGAAAGCTTTCATTTGGTCTTGGCGCTGACCGCGATCCTCCACGTTTTCGGCAATCTTTCGAAACTGTTGCTGTTCCGGTCAGGAGTTGAATACAAATTAATGGTGAAGCTCGCGCTGCCCTCGATTCTTTTGGCAGGTGCCGGCGCATTGCTGACCCGCTTTGTGCCCATCGAAATTCTAAAAATATTTTTAGGCCTGATTCTGATGTTCTTAGCCGCAGTATTAATTCTGATGAAGTCATCCATTACCCGGCTCTCCCAGCGCAGCGGCATCATATTGACCGCCGTCTCTGGATTTTTTACCGGGCTAGTGGGCACGGGCGGCGCGATTCGCGCCGTAGCCTTGGCGTCCATGGAGTTTGAAAAATCCTCATTCGTGTTTGCCTCGGCCGCCATTGACATCGGCGGCGATATCTTAAGGGCGGGAATTTATTTGAGCCAGGGCTATATGAATTGGGACCAATGGTTTTATTTGCCGCTGCTTGGGACCGCAGCAGTTCTCGGCGCGTGGAGCGGACGGCATTTACTCAAACTTATGCATCAATCCCAATTTGAAAGAGCCGTGGCCGTATTGATTTTTTTAAGCGGTTCCGCGCTGGTGGCTGAAGGGCTTCAGCGCCTTTCGATCTGATAAGTCCGGTAGGGATTACCTTCGAGGACTTTTTTTTCAATTAACTTAGCACCAAATTTTTCAATGGCTTTTTGTGAGCGGACGTTGCACTCGCCGATTTCAAATAGCACGGAGTCCACCGACTTAAAGGCGTGATCGAGCATCAGGTTTTTCATCTCCCGATTGAAAGGGCCGCCCCAATTGGCGCGCGCCAAAAATGTATAGCCGACGGTCACTTCACGTTTTTCAGCGCTGTAATTATAATATCGGGAGCTGCCGATGATCGAATCCG
>JANMVK010000263.1:0-2033 GCA_031392725.1 Pseudobdellovibrionaceae bacterium | reverse complement strand
CAGGCGGTGTTCCTGGTGACGGAGAAAAATTCCGGCGCCGACCGCAATGGCAAAGCTTTCTTAAGCCTCACTCTCGCGGATGCCACCGGGCATATCAATGGACGGATGTTTGAGAAGGCCGAAGATGTCGCGCAGGCTTTTGAAGTGGGCGATGCCGTTAAAATTAAGGGTTTCGTTCAGCTGTTTCAAAACCGCAAGCAGTTGATCATCAATGAACTGCGCAAGGCGGTGGACACCGAATTCACCATGAATGAATTGGTGGCTGAGTTGGGCGGTGATCCGCGCGTTCATATGGAACAGCTGGTGAGTTTGGTAAAAGATCTCGACAATGTGCATGTGCGGGATTTATTGCTGAACACGCTGCAGGATCCACAGATCAATTCCATAATGCTAAAGGCGCCCGCGGCCAAGACCATCCATCACGCTTATCGCGGCGGTTTGATCGAGCATATTCATTCCATCTCGCAGATCATGATCGCAATAGTGAAGCACTATCCGTTTTTAGACCGCAATCTCCTGGTGTTCGGCGCGATTTATCACGATCTCGGGAAAATTTTTGAATTGGATTTGAGTGAGGGCATTCACTACACCCAAGCCGGCCGCTTAGTCGGTCATATGGCTTTGGCTTGTGAGATGGTTGACCGCTTAACCGGGGCTATCGCGGATTTCCCGCAGGATCTGAAAGATGTGCTCAAGCATATTATTTTATCCCATCATGGAAAACTGGAGTACGGATCGCCGAAACTGCCCATGCTACCCGAGGCGGTGATCGTGGCGATGATTGATGATCTCGACAGCAAGATGAATACGATTTTTCATTTCTTGAAAAACGAAGTGCAGAACGTTCCTCCCGATGAAAAGTGGAGTCACTACCACGCGGGTTTCGAGCGCTATTTCTTCCTGGATTATTTCCGCAAACAATTGAACAAGGGTTAACTCTATTTCTTGCGGCGGCTGCTGGCCGGCGCGCGGATTTCCACGTCCTTGGCTTGGCTACCAAACTGCATTTGTTCATAAGCAGGCGGCCGCGTGGGAGTTTCGGCTTCCACGGCGAGGCGGCGCCAATCGGCGTGCCTTTCCTCAGGCGTGATCGGCTGCATCTTCGTGTAGAACACGTAGGCCAGCATAAAAACGGCGAGAGTGAATGCGGCGAGGGTCGCGTACTTAAGCATGTTCTCTTTTCGGGATTTTAACGGCGGCTCTGAATGGACCTCGACCAAGGTCCCTGCTACTTAACGATTCCTTTTTCCTTGAGGAATCTCAGAGACAAACCAATGGAAGCGGAGATCAACGAGTGTTTGATTTCACCGCGGCCCCAGAGATCAAGCGCCTCGGTCACCGGTACAAGTTTGACGATCAGATCCTCGAAGGGATCCAGATTGGGTTCAGCGACTTTGCGGCAGTTCAGCGCGAGATACGTATGCACCCTATTGGTTTGCAGCGCGGGATTGGGGCAATGAAATCCGCAGTAAATCCATTCGCTGGATTCATAACCGGTTTCTTCCAGCAGTTCGCGGACACCGGCGTCCTTGGGGTCTTCTTTAGGCCCATGCGTGCCGCCGCCGGGCACTTCCAGAAATGTATCGCCGCCCGCATGGCGGTATTGTTCCACTAAAATCATTTGTTTATCAGCGGTGATGGGTACGATATTCACCCAGTCGGGAAACTCCATAACATAGTAGCTGGGCATAACTCTTTTATCAGGCAGCTCGCACTCATCGGTGCGCAGACGGAATAACCGGGCTTTGAGGAGTTCAGTTGATTTGAGTACTTTCCAACGGCTCATAGTGTGTGGTAGCGAGACTACCATGGCTCTTTTTGTGGTCGCAACTCCAATTGGCAATGACAAGGATTTCACGCTTCGCGCTTTGGAAGTGCTGAAGGCCGCCGATTTAGTGATTGGTGAGGAACTGAAGGTCCTGCGGCAGGTGCTAAAGGCCGCGGGCGTGATGGCTCCGGCGACCGAGCAGTTGAATGAACACTCCGACGCGAAAGATATCGAATTTTTGGTGGGTGAATGCCAGTCCAAATCA
>JANMVK010000252.1:0-1728 GCA_031392725.1 Pseudobdellovibrionaceae bacterium | reverse complement strand
CTTCGATCACGCTGCTAAACCCTTTCTCGAGATCGCAGCAGCCGGGCCGGTCACCATATTCCACCGCGCCGCCAAGAAACCACGAGCGGGGGCGGTCATCGCTAAAGTTGTAACGAGGGCCGGTGTAGAAACTGAAATGGTCGCGGCCACGAGTGGCGCCCTGAAGGTAAACGCCCAACTCCCACTGCCAACGCTTGCCAAAGTTCATCGCAATATCGGCGCTGCTGCTCACCATCCATCCACTGTACTGACCATAGCCGAGAAAACCTGGGATCATGCGAAGTTCCCAGTCCGGTCCGCCGGTGAAATTTTCAGCACTGAGCCTGCTGGCGCCTGGAGCCGCAGCCTCCTCGGCGAAAGCATTGTAGGTAAAAAGCAAGAGTAGGGCGGCAATCAGAACAAACATTCGCATTTTGAATCCTCCTAAATAGGAGGTACGTGAGGTTCACCACCGGCACAAGACAAATGAGAATTGTTTAACCAAAATTTAATTTACTTTGTAAAAGGAAAGCCCAAGTCCGTTCAGTCCGCGAGCCGGCCAAACCGTGTAATTTTACATCAACGACTCAATCACGGCGGCGACATTCGTCATCGCCGGGCCTAAATTCTTACGAAAATTTTCAACCGCGCCATGATCACAAGAATCCGTCACGCCACGAATTTCCAAAAACGGAACTCCCGCCAGCAAACACGCCCGCGCGCCGCCCGCACCTTCCCATGCCACCGCCACCGCGCCGGTTAACTTGCGAATCTCCTCGGCTCGCACACCATCCACAATATCTTCATCGCCACTGGCCACCACGCCGAAGTGCACGCCGAACTTCTGTGTTGCATAATTTTTCAAGCGGGTAAGGGATTCGGAATGGCCGGTAAAAGAGGGCAGGGGGCGCTCGACAAAGCGCAGGCGGAAATCGTGTTCGACCGTGGCTTCGGCCACCACCACATCCAAAGCCTTCACCCCGGGGGATAAAGCCCCGCAGGCTCCGGCACAGATTACCAGCTCCGGTTTGACCTCCACGATAAAGCTCTGAGTGCGAAGAGCAAACTGAATCTTGCCATGGCCGCCCACTTCCACTCGGACGCGAGGCCCGGCCAAGCCGGCCGACCGCAAAGCTTCAAGTTCAAGTGGCAAAGGCGTGACAACTAAAATCATAGCGAGGATAACTAATAAGATATGATGGACACGAATACAATGATTCTGCTTGGGGGCCTGGCCATCATTCTGGGCTGCCTCGCTTCCGCGGCCTACTACTTCGCCCGTTATTTATTTAAAACTGAAGACGAAATCGCCGCGGAAAAAGCATCGCAGGTAACCATCGCCGCTGTGCCTGAAATTCCGACCCTCAATCAAACCATGCGTGGCACCCGGGACGGTTTTTGGGGGAAAATTCAAAAACAATTCGTCGGGGCCAGTCAGATCCAAGGTCCCGAGCTGGAAACTCTCGAGGAACTCCTCTACACCAGTGATCTCGGCACCACCACCGTTGAACGGCTTCTTGATTCGGTGGAAAATCAGCTTTCACGCCAGGACAAAAAATCCCTGGATGTGGTGAAGAGCTCGCTCAAAACCGAAGTGGAGGCCATTCTCGCCTCGGTGCCTAAAATGGGGCGATCCCCGTTTGAAAACTTCGGGGCGCGGCCCAAGCCGCAAGTGTGGATGATCGTGGGAGTCAACGGCGTGGGTAAAACCACGACGATCGGCAAACTTGAGCATCTGGCGGCCCAGCA
>JANMVK010000247.1:0-5305 GCA_031392725.1 Pseudobdellovibrionaceae bacterium | reverse complement strand
CGAATAAGTCTGTTCAATCCTCTAGCGGATTAAACCTTGTTCGAAAAGCAAAAAAGTCCCGGACTTTTTTGAGAAGGCTGCCCCTTTTCTATTTTCCTGTTGTTGCGTTAGAAATGACAATCCAAGTGGACACACTTGATGTGGCAGTGATTTTTGGCCAGCGGTTTGATGACCGGGGAACGAGTGAAAACCATTTAATTATCGACCGTGACAAAGAATCGCCAACGGGCTAGACGTCACATTGGCTTGTCATTCGAACAAAATTTTATACAAACTTTGCGACAACGAATGCGGAAAATTGGGGGGCTTGGAAATGAAATTACTTTTGGTAAATGCATTGTTAGCATTCGCTTGTGCTGTGCCGGCTTTTGCCGCCACTTCATTTGAAGAGATTTTGAACTGGAATGATGACCAGGATATGCCGGATGTTACTGAGACAGGCGCCTACTGGTATGCGCGGCATACAATTAATAAACGTCTTGAGCTGAAAGAAAATGGCAACTCCTGTGCTGTAAGGAAATTTTGGCACGTAGAGCGCGAACAAGATAAAATTTCTGAAATCGAAGGGCCTAGTGTTACCTTCGCCATTTTAGCGTACGTCGAGGCTCCTTATCAAAGTTGTTTGGACAGCCGTGATTACTTTTGTCGTCTGGTCTTTCAAAAAAAGAATGAACTAGGCAAAACTATGATTCCGAAGTCAGTTCATTGTGAACTGAGATACACAACAAGTCCCGGGACCAGTTGATTTAAGATCTTACACTAACTTTGTGTAATCAGAGTCCGATCCAACGGGCCAACTCACGGCAATAAAAACAAATACTCCGTCACCACATCCGAACCATTCACCGTATAAATCTCAAGCACCGTCGGCGGATACACCAGGCGATTCTCAGCAAAATATTTCTTAACAGCGGGATAAACCGTTAACGGCCCCACCGCGGGTGAACCCTGAAACTTCGCGATCACATATTCTTTTTCCGGAACACGGCTGACATTAAATCCGTCGGGCGCCATGCCGTTGGGTAGTACGGTCAGCACACAGCCGCCGTTGCTGCGCAGGCGGTCCTGATCGATCGCTTCGGGATCGTCGAGATATTCGCCGAAAGTTTTTGAGCACGGGATATTTTTGTTCAGCGCCCACAGTTCCACTTCGCGGATCACGGGGCCAATTTCGTGATACGGACCGCGATGCTGCTTAAACAGCAGCAGCAAAGGTCCCGCGGGACCGCGCGAGATTTCCACCGGTTGCGACAAGCCTAAATGCGTATAGAGGTAAATTATAAAGCCGGCAATTCCGCAGACGATAACGAGCGCGAGCCACTTTAACATAGAGTTAGGGAGCCGTCGGGGGCGTGGGTTTAATCGAAAGAGTGCCGAGACTTAATGATTGGCTCACGCCGGGAACGGATCCGGTCCACGCGCTGGCGGTGAGGTCGGTGGCGGGATCGCTGAGCTGCCAATGCACCATGGAGCCATTGGGCATTCCCGGCGCCGTAGCGTTGAAGGTGAATCCATTGGGAGACTGGTTGGTCCACAAAGTGATGTTTAAGCGCAAATTGGAAGAGGCGTCGGCGCCAAAGCCGGTGTTCTTGGAAAAAAATGAAACGCTAACTTGTTGATTCACTTCCACGCCGGAACTGTGGCAGCGCATAGTCGTTTGGCCCGTCCAGGAGTCACGGCCGTACAATAAAAAATGCCGGGGATCGCCGTCCAAGGGAGCGGTCAGGGTGCACCACCACGTAAAGCTTGCTGATAGGACCGACAGGATTTGAGGCATGGATAGCGGTTAGCAGAAGGGCTTGCGGAAGGCCAGGGCTTTTGAAGGGAATTTACGGTCTCTACAGCTCGGTCCATGAAATGGTGCCGCCCTTATGAACCAGGTCACCGCGCGGGGTGACTTTAGTAACCGAAATTTGAGCCGCGGGATTGGCGTTTAAGGCCTGCATCAGTTGCTTGCACGCGCCCTCAGTCAGCTCCGGTTTTTGAATATCGAGTAAGGCGCCCGCGAAGGCGTCTTTTAATTCATCGAGAAATTGAAACCATTCGCCTTCTTCGAGAGGCTGGGTCAGCGCGGGACTCAAATGGGTGGCTTCGTTAAATTTGCGCGGATGATTGAGGATATTAAATCCCAAACCGATCAACAACCGGTGCTGGCCGCCATCACTTACGGTTTCCACTAACAGGCCGCCGCATTTTTTTCCGTTTAAAAGTAAATCATTCGGCGCTTTTAAACTCCAGTTGAGCGAAGGCCAAGTTTGTGAAACGGCTTGCAGCACAGCCAAACCCACACGTGGAGCCGTGATAGCTTGCGGCGGGGATCCCACCGCCATCGACCAGGTCGACAAAAGACTTTCGCCGGCACCGGTGTCGAGCCAATGATTGATGCCGCGTCCGCGGCCTTTGCTTTGGTGATTGGTGAGGTAAATCACTAAATCGTCGGCCTCACTAAGGGCTGCGTCTTTAGCATCATCGTTGGTCGACGCGGTTTCAGCTGAGAATTCCACTTTGATTTCCCGTTGTCCCGCCCAATTGTTTGTCGTGTCGGTGATGGATTGTAATTTCATGGTTTACTCCGGCGACGGCCATTCGAACATCAAGCTCAAATCAGCGCAAGGGGCTGAGTGGGTCAAAGCGCCCACGCTAATATAATCTATATCCATTTCAGCGATGGCGCGCACGCGCTCCACCGTCATATTGCCGCTCACTTCGACCTGTATCACGGCGGGAATAATCTGCCGGGCCTCCGCGATTAAGGCATTCGTCATATTGTCGAGGAGAATGCGCTCCACGCGCTGCTCGACCGCGATTTTGACTTCATCGAGAGTGCGGCATTCCACTTCGACCGGCCCTGCAAACTTGGACCGCACATTTTTGATCGCGGTTTCAATCGAACCCGCGGCGCGGATGTGATTGTCTTTGATCAGCACCCCGCTCGACAAATCCATCCGGTGATTTTCGCCGCCGCCACAGCGCACGGCCATTTTCTCTAAAGCGCGTAAACCTGGCGTGGTTTTGCGGGTGTCGAGAATTTTGCATTTAGTGCCCGAAGTTTCCTGAACAAAGCAGCGGGTGAGAGTCGCGATGCCGCACAAACGGCCGAGAAAATTCAGCGCCACCCGCTCAGCTTTAAGAATTTGCAACAAATCGCCTTGCAGCCACGCCACCACTTGCCGATTTAACACCAAGTCGCCGTCCTTAAACTGCCAGCGGATGTCGGCGTTTTTTTCCAGGTAGTGCATGCATTCATTGAACAGTGTGCTGCCAGCCAGAACAAAATCCTCTTTGGCAATCAGCTTGGCTTTGCCGGGGCGTGACCCTAAGCCTAAGTTGTCGGTGGTGACATCGCCCCGCGGAAGATCCTCCGCGAAGGCCTGTTCAATAAGGCTGGGATTCACGTTCATTTAGGAGTTTATTGAGTTCACGCTCAATGATTTGCGCGGCCAAGTCGGGGACCACTTTCCACACGACTGATTCAATAACTTCCGCGCTCTGTTCCCGAATGATTTTTTCCAATTGTTCAGCGCTTAAACTCTGCACAGCGGCGGCTGCCGGGGCGGGCGGCGCGGTTTCCACCGTCACTAGGTCTTCCATGGCCAAAATCGCACTGCCTTCCATTTCGTCCTCTTCGGACAGCTGGGGAATGGGCGGAGCCTGGGCCGCAGGGGCTTTGGATTTAGCGCCGCGCTTGGGCTCTTTCATGGAAAAGGAGTCTTCCTCGTCATCGCCCTTGAGCACGTCCGCCAAATCCATTTTTTCCGACGGCAGATCGTACTCCACCGGCAAATGTTCGGGCTCGAGCTCTTCGGGTTTTAAATTGATTCGATACTTATCGCTTTGGCCTTCCTTGCTTTTTATTTTAGGCAAGGGCACTTGGGCGAAATCTTCGCTGATGGGACTCGGGCCGGCGTTCATCACCGGCGCGGCAGGTGGGGGGCTGCTGGGTGGAGGCGGCGCTCCCGCTCCCGCGTCCATATCCGGCATCTTGGGAAAATTTAAAAATTGCGAGAGGCGCTGAGTCTGCGTGCGGGGCACAAGATCGGTGACCAGTTTGCGCAACTGGGCCACATCAAACGGCTTCTCCAGTTGGGCGTTGGCCATGCAGGCCTGGAACTTGTCTTCATCCAGTTCCATAAACCCGCTCCACATCAACACCACGGGCACGTTCTTGAGCGTGGCATCCTGCTTGATCTCCGCCGCGACGTCGTAGCCGCTGCGTTTTTGCAGCAACACGTCCGCAAAAATAATATCGGGTTTAAAAGTCATCGCCACAGGAACGACGTCGACACCCACATTTACGGGGCGCACTTCGACGGCGAAGTCCTGCAGAGCCAATTGAAAAACCTTTTTGATGGTAGAACTCTCATCAGCGAGTAAGACGCGCAAAGCCATAAATTTAGTAAAATCGTTTTGTGAATATTCGTCAAGCAAGTAAAGATGGCCACGACCATGCAGCTCATTGACCGCTATATTCTAAAACTCTTCCTGATGTATCTGGTCGCCGGCGTCGCTGTATTCGTCACTCTCTTTCTTACAGTCGACGTGATGTCCTTTGCCATGCGCCACACCGACGCCGACACCTCCTCACTGATCAAGTATTACGGCTACCACACGCCGTGGGTCATTTATCAGCTGATTCCAGTGGCGTGTTTGATGGCGACGCTGTTCACACTGTCCACCCTGAATAAGACCAATGAGATGATGGCGCTGTTCAGCGTAGGGATGAGTCTCGCCCGCATCGCCGCGCCGATTTGGATCGCGGTGGGCGTGATCTCGCTCGGGATCTTCACCATCGGGGATCAGGTGTTGCCGCGCCTGATTCAAAAGCGCAATTACGTGGAGTATGTGGAGATCAAGCGGCGGCCGGGCCTGTATTCCACTGTGAAAACCAACAAAATCTGGTTCCGCACTGAGAATGTTTTGTTCAATATCAAGACGCTCAACCCGGAGACGCGCAAAGCTCAGGGAATCACGCTTTATTATTTTGATCCCAGTTGGCAGCTGACCCAGCTGATCACCGCCAACGAAGTGGAAATGAAGGGCAATATGTGGGACCTCAAGAATGGCTTAGTCACGCTGTTCGCCCAGGAGAGCAGCTTTCCGCTGACGCGCTCGTTTGCCGACAAAACCATTTCCATGAACGAGGATCTTAAAGATATTCAGAGCACGGCTAATTCCTCCGACATGATGTCGCTGCGGGAATTGGCGCGGTTTATTGAGCGCAACAAAGAGGCCGGCCTCGACACTCTCCGCTACGAGGTCGACTATCACGCCAAATTCGGATTCGCGTTTGCCTCGATCGTGATGT
>JANMVK010000225.1:0-3125 GCA_031392725.1 Pseudobdellovibrionaceae bacterium | reverse complement strand
GCCGTGATGGAAGCCTCGTCGGTCGGTTTGCCATTGAGAGCGAGCGTGCCGGTTGATGAGATGGAAATAGACAGTTCAGAAGGAGTGGTGTCGTCGCCGCTGCCGGCTTTAGGCAGACTCACATTGATCGAGGGCTTCATGATCAACGGCGTGGTCACCATAAAAATAATCAGCACAACTAAAATAATATCGACGAACGGAACGATGTTAATCGCGGATATGGGCTGATCTTCCTCTTCCGAAATATTTCCGGCCACTACGGCACCTGCTTGGTGGATTTTGCGTAGGCCAGGCACAGGTCTTTGACGCTCTGGAGATTCATCATGATGCCCTTAACCTGTTTTTGAAAATGGTTGTAGGCAATGACCGCGGGAATGGCCACGATCAAGCCGATCGCGGTGGCGACCAGGGCTTTGGAAATTCCCACCATTACGGCAGTCGCGTCACCCTGCGAGGTCGCCAAGCTGCGGAACGCATCCATAATTCCAAACACGGTTCCGAGCAAACCGACAAACGGCGCGTTGGAACCGACTGTGGCCAAAAAACCCAAGTAGCGCTCGAGATTGGGCCGTTCGATAGAGGCGAAGGAGCTGAAAATCTCCTCCAAGCCATTGATGCCCCGTTCCCGCACATGGCGCAGACCATAAGACAGCGCGCGGCTCTCCAAGGTTTTGCGATCTTTGCTTAAGTTCTCGAGTTCAGGCAAATTATTGCTTTGGAGAATCTCCCGCAACTGATCGGAAATCCTTTGGCTGTCTTTGCGCACGCGGCCCAAAGTAAAAAACCGTTCAAGAATGAAGGCGATGGACAATATGCTTAGGATGACAAGCAGCCAGAGCGTGACCTCATGTCCGACCTGCGCGATAGCAAAAAAGTTTTCGGTCATGGAACCTCCAGGAGGAAATTATCCCGAAGAGCAGTAGTTTCGGTCAAGGTGCCTTGAGGTTGCTGGGCCGAGTCGTTGGATTCGCCGCGGCTCTCTGTCTGCTGTCCTGTGAGTTCCCGAGGGAAAACAGGCCCTCTATTTTGCTTATCGCCGTGGAGGGGTTAAGTTTTAATTCGCTCAATTGCGACGCCGAAGAGCTGGGGGAGTCGAGTCTTGAGGGCGTGCGCGTCTTTTGTGACGAATCCGTGCGTTTTTCCCATGCCTTCACCACGAGCACCATGAGCCAGGCCGCTTTGGCCTCAGTAGTCACCGGACTGTATCCCTTTGATCACTTGGTGCGCACCAATGGCGGGGATTTTTTATCGGCCCGCTTTAGGACTCTGGCCGAGGTTGCCATCGCGCAACGCTACCACACGCTGTTTGTTTCGGGCGGGGCGCCGATTTGGCGCAAGTCGGGCTTGGCCCAGGGTTATGAAGTTTTTGATGACGTCATGGAGCTCAGCCAGGCCATTCCTTACCGGCCCGCGGGCGAAGTCGCGAAACTCGCGGTGTCGTGGCTCGAGCAGCAACGCGATGGCCGTCCGTTTTTCGCCACGCTGTTTATGGCGGATCTGCAATTTCCCAATGTGCCGACGGTGAGTGACGGCAATGAAGTGCGGGAAAAAAGCAACGCCAGCCAAGTGAGCGAAGTGATGGAATCGCTCAACCGCCTGGTGAAATATTTAAAAACTCAGAAGCGCTGGAACAAAACCGACATCGTGCTATTCGGCGTGAATTCCCTGGATCGCCCGGCTAACGCCACCGAGCCGCAACCGCTCAGCTTAAAGTCGACCAGCACTCAAGTGGCCTTGTTTATAAAGCCGGCGCGCAAAGACGGCGACAACGAACTGCAATGGGCGGTGGACCGCAATGTTTCACTGGTGGATGTCAGCCACACGGTGTTCGGCTGGCTGGGGGAAGTTCCGCCCGCGACGTCGTTGCCGGAGTTGCAGCCGCGCTCGTTGGCTTCGGTGCTGAATCAGCCCGAACCCAACTGGGGCGAGGAGCGCTTGATTTTGTCGGAGACGGCGTGGGCCGATTGGCTGGAAGGCGCGGGCGTCCGCTGGGCGCTGAGGCAGAAACAATTTCTATTTATTCATGACCGCAAGCCGCTGATCTACAACACGCTCACCGACAAACTCGAGACCTTGCCGATCAAACCGGCCGATCCTCTGTGGAATTCGCTGAGCCAGGACGTTAACGCCGTTCTCCGCCGCGCGCAGGTGCCGCCGTTTAGGGGCATGACCGGTTTTTGGCAGGAGCAATTGGCGGTAGCCAAGGAGTTATGGCGCGAGGGCGATGCTCACCGGCCGGTGCGCTCCGTGGATCCGTGGGTGAAATGGTATTTGCGCCGGGCGCTCAGTCACAAACATTGGCGCGATGTGAAGCGCATGTCGCAGGATTTAGGCGAGCCGGTGGGAACCTACGTGGCCGCACGCCACTTGGGCGACACTTTGCCGATGCCGCGCAATCCGTGCGTGCGGCTGATTCTCGCCACCAAGGGAAATAAACAATACCAGTCGGAGTGTGAGGACGAAAAAATTCTGGCGTTGAACACCTGGCGCCTGGCGGGCAATGATGAAGACCGCAGTCTGGCGCAAGAGCGTTTCACCCGGCTCTACGCGCAAGAGATTTTGGATCAGGAAATCGGGCGGATGAATTATCTCGGCGAATTGCGCTGGGACGTGGACCGCGAGGCTCCGGTGGCTCCACCGGTGGTCGATTATTTGCTGACGCTTAAGGAATTTGAACCGTTCGTAAAGAAACTACCCAGCCTTCGGAATCCCGAAGACATTCGCCTCTAGAGTGGTGCGTTTTTTCAGTTTAAAAGCGATCGAGTAAAGCGCGTCTTCATCCAGTCCTTTTAAGCCCGGCATCACCGGCGTGTCGCGGGTGATGGTGCAGATCTGAATGGCTTTGGGTTTGATCATGCCCAGCACTTCAATCCAGTCCTCGATGTATTCATTGGAGGTGTTGTCGACCGCTCCGGTGAAGAACATAGACTGCACCACGCAATCTTTCAGGCGGTGCACGCCGCCTAAAAACTTCGCCATATTGATGCGGATCAAAGGGTCATTCACCTTTTGCAGGAGCAGATCATTGCCGGCGTCGACTTTGATCACGCGCTCATCGATCATGTTGAGCCCGTGCACCACTTTTTTGCTATCGAGGTGGGCACCGTTGGTGAGCACGATCACCT
>JANMVK010000220.1:0-3850 GCA_031392725.1 Pseudobdellovibrionaceae bacterium | reverse complement strand
GTTCTCGGGCCGCACGAACACATAAGGCATCAAATCGTTGCTGCTCAGCCAATCCAATTTTGGGTTTTGTAATAGATCAGACGACATGTTTGCAGTACTCGAGCAGGGTTTCGTGTTTATCGATGACGAGGAGCAAATCCGACAGATTTTGCCGGATCATGCGGCTTTGGTGAAGCACCTCCATGGTTTCCAGTAGCGGATTCCATGCATCTAGAAAATTATAAAATACGATGGGTTTAGGCAAAGTGCCGATGCATTTCAGCGCTAAAACTTCAAAGGCTTCATCGAGCGTGCCGATCCCGCCCGGATACACCACAAACATATCACTCAGCGCGATCATTTTAGTTTTGCGGTCGGAGAAGTTGGTGACCTCATGCAGTTCGGTCAGTCCCCGCTGCACCAATCCCTCGATAAAATCCATTTTCGGCACGACGCCGATCAATTTGCCTTTTTGCGACAGCACACCGCGCGCGAGGGCGCCCATGCAGCCGGAGGTGGCGCCGCCGTACACCACGCTATGACCAGCCTTCGCTAAACTCTCACCCAGCTTTTCGATCTCCGAAAAAAACATCGGACTGACATCTTGGCTGGAGCTGCAAAAGACCGCAATCCTCATCCCTTTTCCTCAGGTTTGATCATTTTCTCAGGGCGCACCACTTCGTCGAATTTTTTAGCGTCGAGCAGGCCGAGCTTGATGGCTTCTTCTTTGAGCGTGGTGCCGTTGGCGTGCGCCGCCTTCGCGATCTTAGCGGCGTTGTCATAACCGATCACCGGATTGAGCGCCGTGACCAGCATCAGGGAGTTTTCCAAATGTTTTTTGATTTGGGCGAGATTGGCTTTAGTGCCCTCCACGCAATTTTCGCGGAACGAATCGCACGCGTCCCCGAGCAGGCGCACGGAATTGAGCACGTTGAACACGATCATCGGTTTAAACACATTGAGTTCAAAATGTCCGGTGGCGCCGCCGACCGCGACCGCCATATCGTTGCCGATCACCTGCGCGCACACCATGGTCATGGCTTCACTCTGCGTTGGGTTCACTTTGCCCGGCATAATCGAGCTGCCCGGCTCATTGGCGGGCAAAATTAGCTCACCGATGCCGCTGCGGGGGCCGCTGCCGAGCATGCGGAAGTCGTTGGCGATTTTCATAAGCGAACAAGCGCAGGTTTTGAGAGTGCCGGACAGTTGCACCAGCGCATCGTGCGCGGCGAGCGCTTCAAATTTGTTGGGCGCGCTGACAAAGGGCAATTTGGTTTCATCGGCAATCATCTTGGCCGCGGTTTCGGCGAATTGCGGATGGGTGTTAAGACCCGTTCCGACCGCCGTTCCACCGAGGGCGAGTTGAAACACGTGTTTGAGTGAATACTCTAAACGGTCCACATCGTTGTCAATTTGCTGGACGTAACCGGAAAATTCCTGGCCGAGGGTCAGAGGCGTGGCATCCATCATGTGGGTGCGGCCAATTTTTACGATGCCCTCAAATTCTTTTTGTTTGTCTTTAAGGGCTTTAGCGAGCTTTTTCAGGTTGGGCATCAGATGCTGCTGCACGCGTTCAGCCACCGCGATGTGCATGGCCGTAGGGAACGTGTCGTTGCTCGATTGCGCTTGGTTGACGTCGTCATTGGGATGAATGCCTTTATCGCCGGCCTTGCCGCCTTGGATTTGCATGGCGCGGTTGGCGATCACTTCGTTAGCGTTCATATTGGTTTGGGTGCCGCTGCCGGTTTGCCAGACGACCAACGGAAATTCCGCGTCCCATTTTCCGGCGATGACTTCATCGGCGGCGGACATAATCACTTTGGCTTTATCGGCGGTGAGCAGTCCCAGTTTTTCGTTGGCCTTGGCGGCGGATTTCTTGAGCACGCCCAAAGCGCGGATCATTTCGCGCGGAAAACGGTCGCCGCCGATCTTAAAGTTTTGCAGTGACCGCTGCGTTTGCGCGCCCCACAGACGCTCCGCCGGCACCTGGATTTCACCCATGCTGTCTTTTTCGGTGCGAAATGCCACGCTTAGAACCTCCAGTTATATCAAGGGTATAAAAATACCGCGGTTTGCTCTTGGTGGGCATCCAAAAGTTGTCTGGCGCAGCGCTTTCAGGTTAGGTTGGTGGCCTATGAATTATTGGCTGATGAAGACTGAACCCGAGCTGTTTTCCATCGACCGGCTCGAGAAGCTGGGAACGTCCCTGTGGGACGGGGTTCGCAACTATCAGGCCCGTAATTTTATGCAATCGATGAAGATCGGCGATGAAGTCCTGTTTTACCATTCGAGCTGCGAGCCGCCGGGTGTTGCCGGGCGGGCGCGCGTGGTGGGTCTGGCGGAACCGGATCCGAGCCAGTTTGATAAAAAATCTGACTATTACGACCCTAAGGTCACAAAAGCGAAGCCCATTTGGTATTGCGTGCGGGTGAAATTTATCGAGAAGTTTCCCCGCCTGGTCAGCTTGGATGAACTGCGCTCTGAGAAAAACTTGAAGGAGATGCTGGTTTTGAAACGTGGCCAGCGTTTGTCCATTCAACCGGTTACGCCGAAGGAGTTTAAATGCGTCGAGCAGATAGCACACCGCTAATCCAGCTCGCGCCGATGGAAGGCGTTTTGGATTGGGTATTGCGCGAAATGCTGTCGGCGGTGGGCGGCTTGGACCGCATGGTGACGGAATTCGTACGCGTCACGGATAAGATCGTACCTGATCATGTGTTTTATAAATA
Organism: Pseudobdellovibrionaceae bacterium; assembly: GCA_031392725.1. GTDB lineage: Bacteria > Bdellovibrionota > Bdellovibrionia > Bdellovibrionales > UBA1609 > JALHOQ01. The sequence goes on along the minus strand of JANMVK010000220.1, from coordinate 1,142 downwards.
TTGTCCGGAATTATTGAACGGCGGTCGTACTGCGGCCGGAGTTCCGGTGTTCGTGCAATTGTTGGGCGGCCAACCGGAACCCATGGCGGTCAATGCCGCCCGGGTCGCGGAACTCGGCGCACCCGGTGTCGATTTAAATTTTGGTTGTCCGGCGAAAACCGTAAACCGTCATGATGGCGGCGCGGCTTTGTTAAAACATCCGGAGCGTTTGTTTTTTGTCTGCCGTGCGGTCCGGAAAGCGGTTCCTGCGCATATTCCGGTAACGGCGAAAGTTCGCCTGGGCTTTGAGCACAAAGACTACCACCGCGAAATCGCGGCCGCTGTGGATGAAGCCGGCGCTTCGCATATCGTGGTTCACGCGCGCACGAAAATGGAAATGTACACGCCACCCGCGCACTGGAGTTTTATAAAATCCATGAGTGAGGGCCGCACCCTGCCGTTTTTAGCTAATGGTGAAATTTGGTCGGTGCAAGATTATTGGCGCTGCCGTGAGGCTTCTGGCGTGGACCGTGTGGCTTTGGGGCGCGGATTGGTGTCGCGGCCGACGTTGGCGTTGGAGATTCGGAAGTCGATCGCGCAAGCCGCTTCCTGCGCGACTCTGTCCGGACAAAGTCGTGAATCCGGACAAACTCTGTCTGGACAGAGTAGCCCTTTCGATAATTCCTCAGCGACTCACGAAGATTTGTCTGGTGCCAGCTTTTCTCCAATTGATTTTCTCGACGAATTCTTCAACCGCAGCGTCGCCGTTCGCGGTCCGCACTACGGTGTCGCCCGTTTAAAACAAATGTTACGTTACTGGTCGCGAGACTCGGAAGTTTACACCCGCTGGTTTCACCAAGTGAAAGTGGCGCAAAACGTGGCGTCCGCCCAAGAATTTTTGCAAATGATCAGAAAGGAAGATGAGCTATGTCCAAAGTTGTCATGTACAGCAAGGAAAGTTGTCCCTATTGCGTCCGCGCCAAGCAGTTATTGAAGTCCAAGGGAATCACCTTTGAGGAGCATAATCTCGAGGGAAAAGACAAAGAAATCACCGAACTCAAAGACCGCACCGGTTGGCGGACGTTTCCGCAGATCTTTATCGACGATAAATTAATTGGTGGTTTTACCGAGTTGGTCGCTCTGGATTCGCGCGGAGAATTGAA
>JANMVK010000206.1:0-2550 GCA_031392725.1 Pseudobdellovibrionaceae bacterium | reverse complement strand
TCGGCGACCGAGGACCGGCGGAAGGGTTCTTCAGCCTGCGGACAGGGTTTTTCAGACCGCGCTCAGGACTTTCCCGTACCCGTTCGCCCATATTGAGATCGAGGTGATGTATGGCGACACTTTCCGGCCGGCTGCTTTTGTGGAGTCCTCGTATTCTCGGCATCCTGGTGAGCCTGTTCATCGGCATGTTCGCGCTCGACGCCTTCGGCGAGGGGAAACCGTTCCTCCGGGCGCTTCCCGATTTCATCATTCACCAGATGCCTGCCATCGTCCTCCTGGGGCTCGTCGTCGCGTCATTCCGGCGACCGTGGATCGGGGGCGCGGCCTTCATCGGCCTCGCGGTCGTGTACGCGGTGACGATGTCGAATGGCCGCCTCGACTGGATGAACCCGATCTCGGGTCCGCTGATGGTGGTGGGCGCGCTGTTCCTGGGCAGCTGGTTTCAGCGCGGCGGGTAGCTGTAGAAGCCCTGGCCACTCGCGACTCCGAGCCGGCCGTCCTGGATGAAGTGCTCGTCGAGATAGCGGGCGGACTCGACCGCGCCGATCAGTGTCGCCACGTGGTGCACGACACCGAGACCCATGCGATCCATCATGCCGAAGGGGCCCATGCCGGTCTGCATCGTGACCGGCGAATTCGACAAAGTATTGGTCGACGCCCCTTGCTCGGGAGAACGCCATTTGTTGGCTTCGCCTCGTGAGTTGGAGCGGTGGACTCTGAAAGGCAGTAAACGCCTAGCCATTCGTCAGCATTCTTTGTTGTGCTCGGCACTAGACTCGATCCGGCCCGGCGGTCGGGTGGTGTACTCCACTTGTTCGGTGTCGCCGTTGGAAAACGACGGCGTGGTGGAGCGCCTGCACGAGAGCCGCGAGGGTTTGTTTCGCGTGCTACCGCCGGAGGAGTGGCTCGCGACGTGTGAATCGATCGGCGGACCCGGTGAATCAGCCAGTGACACAGACATATCGCCGGCGGCACGTTCACAGCGCTTGGTCGGTGAGGCGACGAAGCACGGATGGATTGTTTTGCCCGATACCGCCGGCTGCGGACCGATTTATACAGCGGTGATCGAAAAACTGTCGTCTGTCGAATAGATCTGCGCTTTACCGGCCCACAATTTTTTGATCATACAAGTCCCGGGACTTGTCGTCCGTCGGGATTCAAGATTCCGAATAAATTTCACCTTTGCTATTGTGGCTCACCCCTTAGGAGGAAAAATGAAATCGCCTATGAGAAATGACCGAGATCGTGAACTTGACCATGAGGCGATTGCTGTTGTGGCCCGGTATAAAAAGTGTGAAGTGGATTTGCTTGATGTTTTGCAAAGATTGGACTCTGAAGCTGTCCGAGGAAGTGGCGTATATCTACATCAATGTGGCGCGCAAGGCCCGGCAGATCCCGGCACTGAAGGAGGAAATTAGAAAGGGCACGATCACCGTGACCAAGGCTAAGAAAATCACCTCGGTCATCAATGCCGCAAACCAATCTCATTGGCTTGAGCTGGCCAGAACGGCAAGCAAGGCGAAACTGGAAAAGGAAGTGGCGGCACACTCCCCCGGATTGGCTGTGCGAGATAAAATGACTTATGTAAATCCCTCGTTGGAGATTCGCGAAGCCAAAAGTTACAGCGGCCCGCCACTCTGGAAGAAGTTTTGCGGGCTATGACCTCGCAGTTTTTGTATAGGGAGGATCCGGTTAAGGTGGCGGAGCGGCAGAAAAATAAGGGTAAGTTAGTTGCTAAAGAAAATAAATCCAGTCGTCAACCAGTCCCGGGACTTGTAAAGCAAGCTGCGGGCGCGAAGCGGCCGCACCACAAGAGAGAAACGATTCCCAAAAGAATTAAACACCTTGTGACCCTACAATTTGGAGGGCAGTGCGGATATAGAGATGAAACCGGCGATCGATGCACGGAACGCCAATTTTTGGGGGTCCACCACATTCAACCAGTTGCGAATGGCGGAAATAACGAAGTCGAAAATTTGAAATTGTTGTGTTCAGGGCATCATAGGGCACAACACTTTTAGGCCCGGTGCCTTCGGTTAAAACGTGCCAATAGATAAGTGAAAACGGAATTCTTTCTCGCCCTCGTAGGCCGGAAGCTTGAACGCGAAGTCCAGCGCCACCGGTCCGACCGGAGTATTGTAGCGGTAACCCACGCCCACGGCATCGCGGTAAGTGTGGGCGAACCGGTAACCGGTCACTCTCACCGCGCCACCGTCGTAGAACAATACGCCGCCGTGGTCGTGATAAATGGGGAAGCGCAATTCGGATTTAAACAAATAGTAGTTCGAGTCGCGCTCAATTAAAATTTGCGTTTGTTTTTTGACCTGGAACTTGTCGCGCGCTGGCCGCGGGTGCGCCGTTCGCGCGTGTGATCGAGGCCGTCGGTTGGCTCAAGCCTGTCGCTGGCCGGATGAACGTGGTGGCTGGCACAAGCGTGTTAGGCGGCACAAGCGCCGCGGGCGGCACAAGCGCCGCGGGCGGCAAGGGGGCGCCCCTGGTGATCATCGATTATGCCCATACGCCCGCCGCGCTTGAGCAGGTGCTTGCGGC
>JANMVK010000102.1:0-2788 GCA_031392725.1 Pseudobdellovibrionaceae bacterium | reverse complement strand
CTTTGAGGACAATTTTGAATATTCCGGTCGCTTTGGTGGCCATATTTTCCTTAGACTAAGCATCAAATTACCGTTAATTTACCGCCCTGTTCAAGGAGATTCGCGCGGCGAATCTCTCAACATCAGGAGAGTTTTAGATGAATATCGCCATGCTCGGAACGGGCTATGTGGGACTGGTCGCGGGAGTGTGTTTCGCCGACGCCGGTCACGATGTTGTGTGCGTGGACTCCAACGAGAGCAAAATTAAATCCCTGATGGACGGCAAGGTTCCGTTTTATGAACCCGGCCTCGACGATTTGTTCAGCCAGCATAAAAAACGCATGAAATTCACCAGCAGCGTGAGTGAGGCGGTGCGCAGCGCTCAACTCATTTTTATCGCCGTGGGCACGCCGGAACTGCCCGATGGTTCGGCCGATATGGACCCGACATTTAAAGCCTTGGATGAAATTTGTAAAAACGCGACCGAAGCCAAATTTGTGGTGTTGAAAAGCACGGTGCCCATCGGCACGGCCAAGAAAGCCGCGGGATTCTGCAAAGAAAATTGCAAACAAGAGATTGAGATCATCAACAATCCGGAATTTTTGCGCCAAGGCGCCGCCATTGAAGACTTCTTGCGGCCCGACCGCGTGGTGATCGGCTGCCAGGGCGAGAAATCGCGCGCGCTGATGCAGGAACTGTATGAACCCTTCGTCACTAAGGCCGGCAAGCCGCTGATTTTTATGGACAACACTTCGGCCGAAATGACCAAGTACGCGGCCAATTCCTTTTTGGCTATCAAGATTTCTTTTATCAACGAATTGGCATTGCTCTCGGAAAAATTGGGCGCCGACATCGACAATGTGAAAGCCGGCTTCACCTCCGACAACCGCATCAACCCCGCGTTTTTCAGCCCGGGCATCGGCTATGGCGGATCGTGTTTTCCTAAAGACGTGCGCGCGCTGATTCACACCGGTAAACAACATGATTTGGATTTAAAATTGTTAAAAGCCGCCGATGAAGTGAATGAACGGCAAAAATCCATTCTCACCCAGCGTGTGGTCGAGCGGGTCGGCTCGCTCAAAGGTAAAACCGTGGCGCTGTGGGGTTTGGCGTTTAAGCCTCGCACCGATGATGTGCGCCGCGCACCTAGTTTAAAGATCATGGAAGACTTGTTTTTAAACGGCGCCAAAATCCGGGCGTTTGATCCCATCGCGACAAAAAATGCCGTGGAGTCCGCGCGCGTTCCCTTCGAGGCGTGCGAATCCGCTCTGGAAGCCATCGATGGCGCCGATGTGCTGGTGATTGTGACTGAGTGGCCGGAGTTTAAATCGGTCAATTGGCGCACGGTAAAAGCCAAAATGAAAACCGCGTTAGTATTTGACGGCCGCAATTTATACGATCCCGCGAAAATGAAGGCGGCGGGCGTGGAATATCACAGCATCGGCCGTCCCTTTAAGGCTTGAATGTCTGACATCGCGAAGACCCCGATATTTGGAACACCCGAACCCGGCGCCAATTATGTCGACCGGCCTGGTGCCTACGCATTTTTATTCAATAAACATTTTGAACTGGCCATCCTGCAAACTACATTCGGAACCTTTCTTCCAGGGGGCGGCTTGGATCCCGGCGAAAACGATCTGGCCGGCCTGACCCGCGAACTGCAGGAAGAGATGGGCGTGAAACTTCAATCGGCCGAACTGGTCTGCCGTGCCGGACAGTACTTATATTCCCGGCACTATCAGAAGCATTTCAAAAAAATCGGCGCCTTTTACCGCGTGCAATTGGCGCAGCCCATCCGTCTAAAAATGCAAAAGGACCATGAACTGTTGTGGATCGACAAACGCCAAGCCGGCCTGGAACTCAGCGAAGAGTTTCAGCGCTGGGCCATTGAGCGGATTTAGCCTCTATATATATAGTGTTTATGACGCCTATTTGAGCGAAGCGCTGTTAGGATCTCAACACACGTAACATATTGAAGTTACAACGCTTTTGCTGGTGGCAGCCGAGGTGTACAAAAAACTTCGCTAGTTTTGTTTGGCCAAATCGCAATAACCCGGGCGGCATCTTTGCAATTGTAGGTAGGTTGTAGAGGAGTATCTATCTATGAAAAAATTGTTGTTACTGGCCGTTGTGGCCCAAGCCGTGTTGTTAATGCCGGCAAAATCAGAAGCCCAGCATCGTCATCACGATCGTGACCGTGGACCCCGCTTTTCGATCAATCTTGATCTTGGTGGCCTGCTGAATGGCCTGTTAGGCACTAATTTCCAGTCACGCCCCGGTTATGAGGATTGTTTTGATTCTCACCGTTGCGGCTCGCAGTACTCACATCCCCATGGTCAAGGCCAAGGCGTGCATGTGTACATCGAGCAGGGACAACGTTTATGGGTTGATGGTTATCCGCAAGCCCGCTGCCGTTCATTCCGCCAAGTGGTTGTGCATCCGCAACAAGGTCAACAACGTTCGCCTCCGCAAGTGGCATGCTTGGATCGCAATGGTCAATGGAGTCCTGCTCCCCAACAGTTCAACGGCCGCTTCCGTTCTTACCAAGACACACGCCATCAGCCGTGGGGATCAGTGGTGGATCGCCCGATGATTATGCAACCGCGCCCGCAGCCCCATTGGCAACAACAACAGCCCCCGTATGGTGGACCGCCTAGTGGTCCGATCTTCGGTGGTCATCAGCAACAACAGGGTCCGCCCATTGCTGGACGCCCGGTGTTTGTGCAACCTGCTCCTGGAGGTTTCCAGCGCCCGATCGGCCAACAAGGTCCTCCGGTTGGTGGTCCGCCCCGCCCGATGCCGCAACAAC
>JANMVK010000101.1:0-1636 GCA_031392725.1 Pseudobdellovibrionaceae bacterium | reverse complement strand
CATCACCGGACAACGCCGAGGTATGACTTAATGAAAATGACCCCGCATCAGCAACTGTATTTGAAAATGCTCCGCATCCGCCGCGTTGAAGAAACCATCGCGGTCCGCTACGCCGAACAGCAAATGCGCTGTCCGGTCCATTTGAGTATTGGCCAGGAAGCTTGCGCCGTCGGCGTGGCCGAATGTTTGTCAAAAGACGATATGATGGTCAGTACTCACCGCTCTCATGCTCATTATTTAGCCAAGGGCGGACGCTTGACGGGTTTATTGTGTGAACTTTACGGTAAGGCCGATGGCTGTGCCCGTGGCCAGGGCGGATCCATGCATTTAGTCGATTGGTCGGTGGGGTTTGCCGGATCGACTTCGATCGTGGGCGGAACCGTTCCGGTCGGAGTGGGATTGGCCTTCGCACAGCGGATGAAGAAAGAGCGAGGCTTAACGGTCGTATGCATCGGCGACGCCGCGGTTGAAGAAGGCGTGTTCCATGAGTCCGCTAACTTTGCTTCGTTACATAAACTGCCGGTGTTGTTCGTCAGCGAAAACAATTTGTACTCCTGCTACACGCATGTGAATGACCGCCAGCCGAAACGAAATTTGACCGATATTGCCAATGGCCACGGCATGCGGTTTTTAAGCATGGACGGCAATGATGTTTTCGCCATTCAAAATGAAACCCGGGGACTGTGCGAAAGCATCCGCCGCGGCGACGGCCCGGTGTTTTTAGAATTAAAAACTTACCGGTATCTGGAGCATTGCGGACCCAACAACGATGATGGCCTAGGTTATCGCCCGGCCGCCGAATTAAAAGCCTGGCACGATCTTGATCCTTTGCTAGTGACGCAAAAACAACTTCAGGGCCGTAAAGAGTGGACGCCGGAGTTTGAAAAATTCTCGGCAGATCAAGTTGCGAACGAAGTTGCGTCGGGGTTTGACTACGCCCTGAAAGCCGCCTTTCCGGAACAAAAAGAATTGGGAGCTTATTTATATGCGGGTCATTAGTTGCACCGAAGCCATCCGCGAAGCCACTCAACAGTTACTGGCGTCCTCGCGCGATTATTATTTAATCGGCGAAGGAGTCCCCGATCCCAAAGCGATTTTCGGTTCCACCGCCAAATTAAAAGAACAATTCCCCGACCGCGTCTTCGACATGCCCATTTCCGAAAATGGTTTAACGGGAGTGGCGATCGGCTCAGCCTTGAATGGAATGCGCCCAATCATGGTTCACCAGCGCGTGGATTTTACTTTGTACGCCATGGACCAGCTGATCAACAACGCCGCCAAATGGTATTCCATGTTCGGCGGACAAAAATCCGTGCCAATGATTGTTCGAATGATCATCGGCCGCGGCTGGGGTCAGGGCAACCAGCACTCGCAGAATTTAGAGATGTTGTATTCGCATATTCCGGGTTTAAAGGTGATTTCGCCCTCTAACGCTTACAATGCCAAGGGTTTGATGATTGCCGCCGGCGAAGATCAAAATCCCGTGATCATGATCGAGCATCGTTGGATTCACAATACGACGTCTGATGTCCCGGTGGAGATGTACCGAGTGCCTTTAGGTCAGGCCCGCGTGGCTCACGAAGGTAAGGATGTGACGATCGTCACTTGGTCTTACATGACTTTGGAAGTGATGAAG
>JANMVK010000080.1:0-2991 GCA_031392725.1 Pseudobdellovibrionaceae bacterium | reverse complement strand
GGCGGTGAAAAAGAAACCGGTGGCGGCCGTGAGTCGGGAAGCGACGCCTGGAAAGGCTATATGCGCCGTCAGACCAACACCATTAATTTCGGCCGCTCCGTGCCTCTTGCCCAAGGCATAACTTTCGACATATAGTGAGTTTATGAAAAACATATTCTTAGGTGCAATGTTTATGGGCTTGGTTACAGCGGTTCCCGCTTTTGCCAAAAATTCTCTTAAAATCGTAGAGCACAACAAAGTGTGCATGGTCACCAATATGCTTTTCCCTAAAGCGCAAATTCCGGTGGAAGTGGCGGGCAAAACTTATTACGGTTGCTGCCAGAACTGCAAAAAGACTTTGACCGAAGATGCCGCCGCCCGTACCGCGGAAGACCCGGTCAGCCATAAGCCGGTGGACAAAGCCACGGCCACCATTGCCGTGCTAGAAGACGGCAGCGTTTTATACTTTGAGAATAAAGAGAACGTTAAAAAGTATAAAGCCAACTGACGCCGACCCGGTGGTCACAGCACCACATTTTTAGGTAAAACATTTATTGGTAAATCCGTTGTACAACTGTAGTAGGCGCTATTTTTATATACATAGTAGAAGCGGCACTCGAGGACTGCTGGACGCGGTCCGAGGCGAGTGCTTGTGCGTTCCATGACCCGGCGGAGTGCATGGGATTTTACCAGTGACGGCGAATTGTAATCAACGGTGGCGTTGCATTGAAGATACTGCGGACTGCTGAAAAGACCTGGTCTTTAAAGTCAATTGTGTAAAATCCTGTCGCCGGTGAGGTGGGAGAACCCATAGTGCCGGGAAACTGTGGGCATAACCAATTTCGTTTTTTGCGTGCAGAAAGCGGATAGCGCCTCACAATGGGACTATCGTGACAAATTTGTCAGTGGAGGATGAGACGCCGGATGCCTTAGTGTATTAATATAGGAACGGGGTGTGTGGATATGGGAAAACTACTCTATATAGTGTCGCTGCTAGCCACCGTCATGGCATTTCAAAACTGCGGACGCACGGAAATTCGCGCGGCCAATTCCGGCCAGGGCGGAGAAATGGAAGCGGCCTCCGGCAATGGCAGCGGCTATAACGGTAAGATCAGTTACACGGAAACCGTTGAAGTGGGAATCTGCCCGGACTCTTCTAAAAATATTAAAACTCAAATTGATGTTACCCTCATATCCGGACGGGCCGTGAGCGCCGAACTGGTGCGCGAAAATTGTGAAGTGGTTCCCAATGTTCCATTGCAACTGGGCTCGCAGGTTGTGCTGAATGATTCATTAACGGTTGCGGCATATGGTCCGATCAATCTCGCAGGGACTCCGCCGAATCCGGCGCCCCCTCAGCAAAGTCCCCATTTGCCTGAACCCCCAATGGCCTTCTGGTCATGCTCGGGAACGTCGATGTCATCTGGCAAACCGCGGGAAGTTTTCTTCCAGGCTTCGCCCAATTCCGACGGCACCTACACAGTTGATGTTTCAGTCCGTGGGATTGAGACATTTAGAACGTGGCGCAGCCAAGTTCAAATGGCCCGTAGTGGGGAGGGTTTCTATCAGTCCACTAATCCTGCTGGTATTTTCCAAGTGGATTACATGCGCCAGTTTATCGTGATGGCGCCAATGATGGTCGATGGCGGTCAACCGGAACAAATCAGTGAACAGGGACAGTGTGCTCCCCAGTGAACTACGCTCAATTTATCGCGGAATGCGATGTCTCTCTTAGACAAGGCCAGAGCACGGAGGTCCGCACCCGCTTGGTGCGGCTCAAGGCCGCCGATGTGCCCGATGCCTTCCGCCTGCCGCTGGCGCGCTTGTGCCGCCGGGCCGGCGAAATCAATTGCGGATTAAAACTTTTAGCTCCGGGCGTGCGCCCGGAACGGCCGCGCCAAGTGGTGCAGGCCACGGTCGGGGAAATCGCCGAGTACTCCGCGCTGTTGAATTTAACCGGAGCCTGGAAAGAGGCGTTGTCCACTCTGCAAGACTTAGATGCCGTGCAGGCGCCGGAAGTGTATTTATTCCGGGCCTTTTGTTTTATCAGCCAATGGGATTACCTCAACGCCAAACCGGAGCTGGAGCAATACGTTCAGCGCACCGAAGATCATTACGCGCGCCTGGTCGGCAAAGTAAATTTGGCCTCGGCTATGATGGCGACGGATCCCAATGAAAAGACTATGTCGTATATTTGTGAACTGGTTGAGGTCGCGCAAGAACGCGGCTACTTGCGGCTGATGAGCAATGCTCTGGAAATGCGCGCGCAGTTGAAATTGCGCGAGTCGCGCTTCTCCGAGGCTGAGGCGGATCTCGATACGGCGGCGAAAATTCTATCGTCCGATGGGACCACGGATTTATTCTTTGTCCACAAATGGCGCACGGTGAGTCAGGCTCTAAAAACCGGAAATACGGAACCGTTGCGCGTGCTGGCCGCTGAGGCCAAGATTCGGCAGGAATGGGAAACCGCGCGCGAGGCCGATCTTTTCGCGCTGAAAATCGCGTTCAACGAGACACAATTTAACCGTCTGCTGTTCGGCACCTCGTATGGCGCCTACCGCGAGCGGATTATGACCGAGGCCGGCGCCAAACCGTCCAAGAACACGTTCAACTACGGTGATGACAGTGGCCCGATCGTGCATCTGACCACGGGCGAGATTCGGCAAAAAGGTGAAATGCGTCCCATGAGCCGCTCCGGGTTTCAGATGGTCGACACTTTATCGCGCGATTTGTACCGACCGCTCAGTTTGGGCGCTATTTTCAGCGAACTCTTTCCCGGCGAATATTTTGATATTTACTCATCACCCAACCGGGTCCACCAGGCGATCACGCGTTCGCGAAAATGGCTTGAGGACAACAGCCTGCCGATGACCATCGAGGCCATCGGCCACAGGTTCCGCCTGCAAATCACCGGGCCCGTGGCCATTGAATTGCCATTAGAGAGGCCCACCGCCGACTGGGACATGTGCCGGTTGAGGCGTCTCAAAAAAGTTTTCGGCTCGGACTATTTTT
>JANMVK010000046.1:0-5074 GCA_031392725.1 Pseudobdellovibrionaceae bacterium | reverse complement strand
CGCATAAAATCAGTGGAAAAAACTTTGTTTCCCGCCGGCAAACCCGCGACATTGCCGATAAACATCCCATGGAAAAAATGCGATTTCACATCCGAACGCAGCGCAAACACCGGCTCGGCGTTGGGAATCACTTCGTGGCTTTTAGAGCCGACCACGTTAAAGGATTGAAAACGGTAAGGCTCCCCGCTCGACCATTGAAAATACAAAGGCAAATTGAGCGACGGCTCTTCGCGCTTCCCAATAAAAATCAAACCGAGCCGCGAATTTTTCTCGAAAAGAAAGGGCGTGGCATAGAGATAGGTGCGTTCCTCAAAACTCACTAGGGACTCAAAGCCTTCATCCAGGCTGTGCAAAAACTCACTGATGCTGATTTTATCGGCCAGCACGCGGGTCGGTTTCACGCTGCCGGGCTGCCCGCCACATTTGCTCGACTGCGCGGAAAACTCAAAAGTCGCCGCTTTATAAAACGCGGGCCTATGCACTCCCAGGGAGCTGGCCGGCGCGGGACGCAGTTTGTACATATCCGCGAAGGTATAGACATGAGATTTTCCGTCGAGCGAATAAAACACGATCAGATCCTCAATAAATCGCACCGGAAACGCCAGCGCGCGCGGCTTATCGGAATCCTCGGTATATACCGAACGCAAAGACTTTTTTAAACGTTCATTGATGTGGATGGTCTCAATCGGATTGTCGATCACATTAAAAATATAGAGCGTCTCGATGGCATCGGCGTTCAGCACTTCATGCTGGCCTTGCAAATTGATGATCTCCACGTCTTTGTCGCTGACATTGACGGTGATGCCGACCTTCTTCTGGCAGTCAGTAGTCAAAAAGCCCTGCACCTCAAGCGCATTGGCCAGTGAGAATAAAAGCGGCAAAAACCACATAGGGCGTTAGCTTAGCGGCAAACCGGCATTGTCTCAAATTGAGACGCCCAGTTTTGTGCGCTCAGACAATCTCCGCACAGGTGTCACAGACTCGCACAACAAAGCCGATATGTAGTCTCCAGTACTGGGAACGCCTATTGAAGGGTTAATGCGGATGACATTAAGAAAATCCATAGTTCTACTCGTGCTAGCCCTTTTTCCAGCCTTAGCATTCAGCGCCGCGGACCGCATGGCCAACCCATCCACCGGTGCCCCCGGCGGCCAGGACGGCGGGAATAAAGACGGCGAAATCAAGACCGTCAACGACATGAAGGGCGGACAGCCCATCGTAGAACCCTTCAAAAAATATTTTGATAAATGCGCCGTAAAAGGAATCAACGGCGGAAGCGCCTCAGGTGGCGCGGCCGGTGGGGCCTCGGGCAGCAACGGTGACGTTGGAAAATGTAAGTTCAAAGATATGGGCATTGACCGCGAATTGCATAAGGGCAAGCCCTCGTGCCACCACAAAGGTGAAGCCATTGATGTGGGTTTGGTCAACTGCGGCGGCGGCGATATTGATCCGCAGAAGCAGCAAGACTCCTATATGGAAATCGCTAAATGCATGGCTACCGAGACTGACGATACGTTCAAAGTCATATATCGTGACCAGACTCCGGTGGCCAATATGATGCCGGGCCGGGACAAAGGAAAACACGAGGATCATATGCACATTCAACTGAAGTCGTGCAGCCTCTCGGGCATGGGCAAGGGCGGCGCTCAAACAGCCGCTAGGGGGAGATAAGTTATGAATCGATACGCGCTCACCGCAATTCTGATTGCAAATTGTTTAGTGGCAGGATCCGTGGCCAGCCAGACCACGGATAAGAAACTGGCCAACTTCGCCAACAAGTTCGATGCCCCGCGAGTGGGCAAGCTGAGCTTGGAGTATGTGTTCGATGAAGATGCGGAACCCGTAAGCACACCCGCCATGTTTAAAATTTCACTAAAATGCGCCGACTCACGCTCGGAAGTCTTGGTCCAAAAGATCATGGGCTGCGAGCTGAAAAGTTACCACTACGCCAAGGAAACCAAAATCCTTCATGCCGAAATGATGTTTTCCGTGATGGACGCGGCCAGCATCGCTCATTGCGAGCGCCGCGAAGAAATGGAAATTGATCTGGGAAAATTCTGCGCCGACCAGCTGGATCAAAAACTAAAGGCCAAGACTAAAAAGTAAAAACTGGCTCATTTCACTGTGGGCGAAGTCCTGTATCTCTTATATTTCGAAATCTGCGCTTTATATTGTGGGCGAATGAGCGTGTTCTCTCGTCACATTCATAAAACCCAAATGCCTTGATGCCACCTAAGCAGAGCGGACGCGTCCCGCAAAGCGGGCTGCGCCAAGTACATGGACGTATGGGTGGCAGCAAGGCATTTGGGGTTTATGAATGTGACGAGAGTACGAGACTCTTTCGCCCACAGAATAGTGCGTCAGTTTTATACTAAGGAACCTCGGCCGCGACTTCACGCATGGCCGTCACAATGTCCTTCAACTGCGGGACCGATTCCTCTTCCAAATTGGGATGGAGTCCGATGCCCGGCAAGTTTTTACCGGCCAGCACGCGCGGAGGCGCGTCCAAATTATAAAACAGCTCTTGAGAGGAGCGGTAAGCCAAGTGCTCGCCGAAGTTGGTGACGTCGGTGTCCTCATTTACGAATAAAACCTTGCGGGTCTTTTCGATGGACGCTTTTACCGTTTTCCAATCGTAAGGATAAATCGAGCGCAGATCGATCACTTCCACTGAGATGTTATCCTCACGCAGCTGATCGGCGGCCTGATTGCACATCAACAAATGGCGTCCGTAACTGACCACGGTCAAATGCTCACCCGAACGCGTGGTGCGGGCCTGACCGATGGGAACCTTAAAGCCTTCGAGTTTCGGCCACTTTGGCTTCCAATTTTTGCGCTCGCCGATCGGAGCATCAATCATATTCTTCAGTTCGCGCTGGTCTTCCGGCTCGCCGGGAATCAAGTCCTCACCACGCACGCGCATCAGCGCTTTGGGTTTTAAAAACAAAACCGGATTGGGATCTTCAATGGCCGACAACATCAGGCCGTAGGCATCGAGCGGAGTGGACGGCATCACCACTTTCCAGCCCGCAAGGCGCGAGGCCCAAGCGTCAAAGGAGTGCGAGTGGTAAACCGAGCCGCGAATTCCGGCGCCCACCGGAGTCATCACCACCATGGGCATGGTGTAATTACCGTTGCTCACCCAGTTGGTGTTGCCGGCGATTTTCAACAAATCGATGGTGTTAAAAATGTAGTCGCAAAATTGAATCTCAGCCACACAGCGCTCGCCGGTCATGGCGATGCCCATGGCCATACCGATGATTCCGCGCTCATCGAGCGGCGTATTCCACGCGGTCTTTAAACCCTGTGTCGCCGTGAAAACGCCTCCCAGAGGGGCTCCCACGTCTTGACCGAAAATATCTTTAACCTGCATATTTTCTTCACCGTAATGGAGGGCCATGCGAATGGCCTGGGCCATGCTTGCCATTAGAATTTCCTCCAGTCGCCATTTTCATCATCCGCAAAAACGTTTTCCCATACCGACTCGGCCTGCGGCGCGGGCTCCGTGCGCACGGTTTCCTGCGCTTGGCGGGCCTCATTTTCATATTCTTGCCAGAGACTCTTCACATTGGCCTGTTTCAAAACATCGCCCTTCAGCAAAGTCTGCTCAAAATCTTTTAAACAATCGCGCTCGGGAATAAAATTGGCCCCGGTAGCGGAGGAGTGTCCGTACAATCGCGAAACGCGCGCTTCCAGCAAAACGGGCTTGCGGGATTTGCGGATGTAATTCATTTCGCTCTCTAGCACTTTATAAGTTTCAATCGGGTCATTGCCGTCAATCACCACCGTGCGCATGCCAAAAGCCTTGCCGCGGTCGGCGACATTGGCTTCGCCATGCTGGTCTTTATAATCGGTGGAAATCCCCACCAAATTATTTTGCACGGTGATCAACATCGGCAATTCATTGCCGGGACGAGTGGACCAAATCAAAGATGACGCAAAATCCCCTTCCGCCGAACCGGCATCGCCGCCGGTGACGATGGTCAGGGCACGCGACTTGTGGCGCTTTTGCACATGAGCCGTGCCGATGGCCATTCCGTACTGCACTTCGATCGGCGAAGACACAGGCGCGACATTCCACTGCGGATAACAATAGTGATTGCTGAAATTGCGGCCGCCGGTGGACTTATCCGTCGCCTTATTCATAATTAAACGGATGGAATCAATCATTGGCATGCCCATGGCGATTAACGTGGGCGTCGCGCGGTAATGTAAATGAAGATAATCATATTGCGGGCCCTGGCCTTTATGCACCAACAGGCCCAGCGGCACGCCGAAGGCCTCTTCACCCGGTCCGCCGATCCAAAAGAAGGCCTCGCCGGTTTTATAAATCTTTATCAGCCGTTCTTCGAGCACGCGGCTCTTCACCATCATAGCGTGGATATGCTGCAAAATATCTTTTGCTAAAGGCAGAGCTTTCTTGGACTTTTTCTTAAGCCCCACTTTGGATTTTACCGTTACGCTCGTCGACGCCATGGACAATTTACCCCTTCCCATTGGTTTATTGGGGAGGGGCCGTTTTGTCAATTGGCCTCAGAGGCCTCTGACGACGGAGTGCCCGTAGTCTCGGCCGTATTGGGACCACCGGGCGCTGCCGGCTTTTTTGAACCAATTTTAATGGTGGGCGATTTCATTTCCACAACCAGGTCGGCCGCCACGTTTACAGCTTCCAACACATCGGCCCGTTTCAAATATTTCTTTTTGCGCTCTTCACGCGACAAAGTGGTGGTTTCGTCGTCGTCGTCACCGGGCTCGCCTTTTTCGCCGTCGGCTTTTTTCTTAGGCTCTTTGTCTTTTAACAAATCACCCACCACCAGCATCTTGCCGCGCTTTTTAGCTTTATCCAGATCGTCTCTAATTTTCTTAAAGTCGGTGGAGGCCGCGACCCGGACGTCCGACTTGTCTTTCAATTTCTTAATGGTGTCCTTGCCGACGGTGGACCACGCGCCCTTGCCTTCAGTTATGAACGCGGTGGGCGAAATAAATTCCTTAATCTTTTTAGGCGGGAGGGAATAGTCCAAAGTCTTCTCACCGATTTCCTCAATGGCGTAGGTCGACGGGAAGGTGATATCGG
>JANMVK010000833.1:0-1002 GCA_031392725.1 Pseudobdellovibrionaceae bacterium | reverse complement strand
TTTCATAAACTTCAAACTTCGAGAGATTGGTGTTGTAGCGGATCATTCCGTTCACACCGGTGGTGGGCCGGTAGGCGGTGGTATCTCGCGGAACAATCATGGATGAAGCGTTCGTACCGGTTCCAACAATTTCAAAGGCCGTGCCATCAGTAAGAGTGGCAGTTGTGCCGCCTACCTTAAAGCGGCGGGATTCCAAATCACCCTTGATTGAATTGCCGATGTTGAGCCAATCATTGGTGGTGACTGAGGGCGCATCGGTGCCGTAGCCCACAATGATATTGCGGCTTCCGGTCGTGATGGAATCGCCCGCTTGAAATCCAATCATCACATTGTAATTGGCCGTGGTGGTCAATCTACCGGCGTCAGAACCCAAAAGGGTATTGCCGATTTTAGCTCCGTTGTCGAATCCTGCAAAGTTACCGACGGCGACATTGTCTTGACCACCTGTCATACCAAATAGAGCTAAATTACCAATGGCTGTGTTGCGGTCGGTTCCCGCTCCTGCCAATGAGGTGAGCGCCCACATTCCGACTGCCACGTTTGAATTTCCTAAGGTGTTTTGATCAAGTGCGCCCGTTCCCAGGGCCGTATTGTCAACGCCCGAAGTATTTGCCAACAGTGCGTTGGGGCCAACGCCCACGTTACTGTTGCCGGCGTTAATATTACCCGCGCCTGCGCCTAGAAAAAGAACATTTGTTGCTCCGGTTGTTTTTCCGTCCGTTAGACCGTCGATGTCGGTTACACCTGAAGAGGTCCCGGTCGCGATAGTAGCCCAACTGTTATTTTGATAAACTTCAAACTTCGCGAGATTGGTGTTGTAGCGGATCATTCCGTTCACGCCGGTCGTGGGGCGGAGGGCGGTGACATCGCGCGGAACAATTAAGGAACTATGGTTCAGCCCGGTTCCATTGACATCTAAAATAGATCCAATAGTCGGTAAACTCGAGCCAATACCAACCCGGTTGGCGCCCGTAATGCGCATGGATTCCGTGACGCCATTAG
>JANMVK010000828.1:0-7695 GCA_031392725.1 Pseudobdellovibrionaceae bacterium | reverse complement strand
GGTAGTCCAAGCATAAAACCAATTCACAGCCGCCGCCGAGGCAGGCGCCACTGATCGCCGCCACGGTCACCTGGGGCAGATCTTCCAAGGCGCCGAAAATCTCATGCGCCTGATTCAAAACGTTGGTGAATTCTTCCTTGGTGTTAATTCGTTTGATTTCCTCGATGTCGGCGCCGGCGATAAAAATCTTCGGCTTGCGCGAAATCAGGACTACCGCTTTGAAACTGGAGGCTTTCAACTCGGCCACTACATCTTTTAAGCGAGCCATCATGGGCGCCGAAAGTTTATTCACTTTCTCGCGGTAAAGATCCCACTCGAGCAAGGCGATGTCGCCCTTGGCTACTATTTTCAACGACTCCTGAATGCTCATGGCCTCAGGCTTCTCTTTCAATGATGACACTTCCACCTTGTCCTCCTCCAATACACAGAGTGGCCAATCCGAATTGGACATTCCGTTTCTGCATTTCCTTCATCAAAGTTACAACTAAACGGGTGCCGGTCGCGCCCACGGGATGTCCGAGTGCGATGGCTCCACCGTTCACATTCATAATCGCGGGATCAATGGTTCCCACTTTTTTGTCGAGGCCCAATTTTTCCTTGGCGAACTTGTCGCTGTCCATAGCCTTGGTGCACGCGAGCACTTGCGCGGCGAAGGCTTCGTTCAATTCAATCAGGCCCATGTCTTTTAAAGTCAGGCCGGCGCGTTTTAACGCCACCGGTGTGGCATAAGCGGGACCAAGTCCCATGCGCTCGGGTTCAAGCCCTGCAAAGGCGTAGGACTTAATACTGGCGATGGGTTTATGGCCCAGCTCTTTAGCCCGAGCCCGGCTCATTAGCAAAACCGCCGCCGCGCCGTCGGTGATGGGACAAGCGTTGGCCACAGTGATCGTTCCGTATTTTTTATCGAAGAATGGTTTCAACTTTCCGAGTTGCTCCATGGATTGTTCAGGGCGCGGACCGATATCCTGGGCCACGTACTCTTTGTATTGAGGCGCCATAAACACCGGCGTGATTTCCTCACCCATTCGGCCGCTTTTTTGAGCCGCCACGGCTTTTTGATGGGACTTCAATGCAAACTCATCTTGCTCTTGGCGGGTCAGTCCCCACTCCTTAGCTAAAATTTCCGCGGTCTGACCCATATTGATGCCGACGAAGGGATCGGTCAGACCTTCCATTATAGAAATGCGCGG
Source organism: Pseudobdellovibrionaceae bacterium (assembly GCA_031392725.1). Lineage (GTDB taxonomy): Bacteria > Bdellovibrionota > Bdellovibrionia > Bdellovibrionales > UBA1609 > JALHOQ01. Next base: position 6,505 of record JANMVK010000828.1, on the reverse strand, counting down.
CTTAAAAGCCGTTTGCACAAAAGGCGACGGCACCGTCATCAATTCAAAAATTTGTTTGAAATCGGCTTTTAATAAACTGCCGAGCGCGGACAACTGCGCCATGGTTGAGCGCGCACCGCCGAGACGCTGAAACGCCTGCACGAAAGGACGGCTCATAATCAACGGCATCTGCGACATATTTTCGGTGCCGCCGGCGATGACCACTTCCATGGTCCCCGCTTTGATGCGTTCAAATCCGGTGGTGATGCTTTCCATTGCGGAGGCGCAATTGCGGTGCACCGTCATGGCGGGAGTGCTCTGCGGAATTCCCGCGCGTAAGGCAATCACCCGGGAAATATTCACGGCATCGCTCGGCGTGCCGGTGTTGCCCATAATCACTTCATCGACTTTTTCCACATCCAGATTGGCGCGTTCGATCAGCTCGTGAACGGCCACGCGGCCCAATTCAGCCGGATGAATGTCGCGAAATTTAGTATCGGATTTCACAAAGGGAGTGCGGACCCCTTCGACAATGACAACATCGCGGTCGCTAGTCATGTTGGCTCCTTAATTACGTTCAGTTAGAGTGCGGGCGGGGGCATATAAAGTCAAATTTTTTGACTACTTAGAACGGCTGGGTCATGATGCCGGTATGGAACAAAAACCAATGAACAGCTTTGATAAAGAAGCCCTCGAATATCACTCCAAACCCAAGCCCGGTAAGGTGGAGGTGATTTCCTCCAAAGAATGCCGCACGGAGCATTCTCTATCACTCGCCTATTCACCCGGCGTTGCCGCTCCTTGTAAGGAAATCGCCAAGGACCCGTCCAAGGTCTACGAGTACACCTCCAAGGGAAATTTAGTCGGCGTGATCACCAACGGAACCGCGGTTTTGGGTCTAGGCAATATCGGTCCCCTCGCCGGTAAACCGGTGATGGAAGGCAAGGGCGTTTTGTTTAAACAGTTCGCCGGCATCAACGTTTTCGATATTGAGTTGAACGCACCCACCGTTGAGGAATTTGTCGCGGCGGTAAAAGCGCTGGAGCCCACCTTTGGCGGAATCAATTTGGAAGACATCGCGGCGCCCGAATGTTTTATAATTGAAGAGCAATTAAAAAAAGAAATGAATATTCCCGTATTTCACGACGATCAGCACGGCACCGCGATTATTTCCGGCGCGGCCTTGATCAACGCCTGCCTGATCACCAAACGTAAAATACCCGATTGCAAGATTGTATTTAACGGCGCCGGCGCCGCCGCTATTTCCTGCGCGAAGATTTTTAAAGCCCTCGGAGCCCGCAAAGAAAACATTATGTTATGCGATTCCTCCGGCGTGGTTTACCGGGGCCGCACCAAAGGTATGAATAAATACAAAGAAGAATTCTTGGTCGACACTGAAGCTCGCACCTTGACCGACGCCATGAAGAACGCCGATGTGTTTGTGGGCTTGAGCGTGGCCGGAGCCGTGACCGCTGAAATGGTTAAATCCATGGGCCGCGATCCGATAATTTTCGCCATGGCCAATCCCGATCCTGAAATCGATCCCGCGATCGCCAAGCAAGTCCGCCCGGACGCCATTATGGCCACCGGCCGCAGTGATTTTCCCAACCAGGTGAATAACGTTTTAGGTTTTCCTTCGATTTTCCGCGGCGCCCTCGACACGCGCGCCACGCAGATCAATGAAGAAATGAAATTGGCCGCGGTTCACGCGCTGGCCGAACTGGCGCGCGAAGATGTGCCCGACAGTGTGTCGGCCGCTTATGCCGACCGCCATTTCCATTTCGGGCCCGATTATATTATTCCGAAACCGTTCGATAACCGCGTGCTGCTGAAAGTCGCGCCCGCTGTGGCCAAAGCCGCGATGGCCAGCGGTGTGGCGCAAAAGCCGATCGAAGACATGGCCGCCTACGCTCACTCGCTGGAAATGCTGCAAAGCCGGACGCGCGGATTTATCCGCACCATCATGAACCGGGTCACGACCCATATGAAAGCCAAAAGCCAGCCGGAACCGATTATTTATTTTCCGGAAGGCCGCTCCACTAAGATTTTGAAGGCGGTCAATTCCATAATGAGCGAAGGCATTTTTAAGCCCGTGCTGATTGGAATTCCGGATCAGATCAAAGCTAAAATCAAAGAGCTGGAACTCGATCACCTCGAGGGCATCACCATCATTCAGCCGACCAAGGATCCAAAGTATCAATCCTACGTGCAAGATCTCTATGAAACGCGAAAACGCAAAGGCGTGATGAGCGCTGAGGCGGAACGCTTGATGATGGATCCCAATTACTTCGCCAGCATGGCCGTTCACCGCGGCGATGCCGGAGGAATGGTCACCGGCGCCACCATGAGCTACTCCGAGTGCGTGCGGCCGATTTTAGAAATCATCGGGGCCGGCCGCTCGAAGGTCGCCTCGGGTGTAAACATCGTGCTGGTGAAAGACCGGATGTTGTTCTTCGCCGACACCACCATGAACATCAATCCCACGGCCGAGCAGCTGGCGAGCATTGCCGTACATGCATCGAAAGTGGCACGCTACTTTAACCTCACTCCTAAAATCGCCATGCTGAGTTTCACAAATTTTGTCGGCAAGGGCGATAACCCTCGCAAGATGCAGGAGGCGGCCCGGATCGTAAAACAGCGCCATCCTGAGATCACTGTAGACGGGGAGATGCAGGCTGACACGGCCGTTAACGCCGATATCGCCGCGCGGATTTTCCCTTTTTGTGACATCAAAGGCGGGGCCAATATTCTCATTTTCCCAACCTTAGACGCGGGAAATATTGCCTACAAACTCGTTCAGCAGCTAGGTGGCGGTGAGGTCCTGGGACCTTTCATTATGGGAGTAAAAAAACCCGCTAATGTGCTTCAAAGAACTTGTACGGTCGACGATATAGTGAATACAATAGCTATAACAGCCCTGGAAGCGCAGGCTTACCAGGAGTAACCGTCTCAAAAGGAGAATAGGAAACTGGTCTCAAATCGCAAACACAAACCGCGCACAATCGTAGTTGGCGTGGGCGTAAAATCAGATTCCTTCTCCGACATCAAAGAAAGCCTAGCTGAACTTGAAGATCTTGTCGCCGCATGGGGCGGAGAGGTCGTCGGCAACCTAGTGCAGATCTTGCCGCAGTTTAATTCCGCCACCCTTTTGGGCTCGGGCAAAGTTTTAGAAATCAAAGAGATGATTGAAGAGTCCGCGGCCGATGTGGTGATTGTCGATCACCAATTGTCGGGCGTCCAAGGCCGTAACCTGCAATCCGATTTTAAAGTCACGGTGCTCGACCGCAATCAAGTGATCGTGGATATTTTCGCCCAGCGCGCGCGCACTCATGAAGGAAAACTTCAGGTGGAACTCGCGCAAATGCTGGATCAATTGCCCCGCATGGTCGGCGCGTGGATGGGATCATTAAGCCGCCAAGGCGGCGGCATTGGCACCAGAGGTCCTGGTGAGACGGCGCTCGAAAACGATCGCCGGCGCATTCGCGAACGGGTGAAGGCCATCCGCAAACAGCTCGAAGGCGTGCGCAAGCACCGCCAGCAGCACCGCGCTTTACGCAAGAAACAAGGAATTCCGACTTTTGCGTTGATTGGTTACACCAACTCCGGCAAATCCACTTTGTTGAATCAGCTGACGAATTCAACCGTGGACACCAAAGATCAGGTGTTCGCCACTCTCGATCCCACCACCCGCAAGGTGTTCTTGCCTGAGTGCGGGGATGCCGTGGTGACCGACACGGTGGGATTTATCCGCAAATTGCCCGCGCATTTAATTGAAGCATTTAAAGCCACGCTTGAGGAATCAGGCGAAGCCGATGTGCTGTTGCACGTAATTGATTTGTCATCGCAGCAAATGGAACAACAAATTAAGATCGTCGAAGACTTGATGGTGGAGTTCGGCTGGGAGAAAAAACCGGTGATCTTTGTATTTAACAAAGTCGACCGGGCCGGAATGGAAAAGCAATTTGCCGTGAAAGCCTTCCCGCGGGTTATGGTGTCGGCGCTTAAGGGCGAAGGCATCGATAAACTGCGTAAGCAAATGACCGTGGCCGTGCAGGCCATGAATGAACAAGTCGAACTGTATTTCCCAAAGGCTGAAGAGCACCGCATTTACGAACTCGGCCGCGAATCCCAAATCGTTAAAACCGAAGCCGCCTCGACCGGCACCATCTGCTACGCCGCTCTAACTCCCGCGCAAGTTTCGCGCTGGAGCGAGTTTATGGTTCTAAATAAAAAATATTAGCGCTAGCATTGACCCATGCGCGCGATTCTCGAATGGCCCTACCGTATGCTCACCGGTCCGCAAGCCGGCGATGAATCTTATTATTACACTCGTCTATGGATCATCCGCGGGCTTGGGTTTATATACTTTATCGCCTTCTCCATAATTTTTTTCCAAGGTGAAGCCCTATGGGGAACTCGTGGCCTGCTGCCAATCAGTACGTTCCTACAGCAAATACTTCCGCAATTAGGCGGCTCCGCCGAAAGCGCTTTTTGGAATCTTCCCTCTCTATTTTATTTTGTCGAGGGCGATTCGTGGTTTTCCATTTTCGGCGCCGTGGGAATGTTGGGCGGAGCGATTATGATGGCGGGCTACGCCAACGCCCCGCTGTTGATCATTGTATGGCTGCTACAATTGTCATTTGTTAATTCCGGCCAATTGTTTTTCAGCTATGGCTGGGAAACTCAGCTATGTGAATTCACATTTTTATGTTTCTTTTTAGTGCCGCCGCTCGATCCCCGTTTAATGAACTCCAACTCTCCCCCGCCCCGCATTGTGATTTGGATGCTGCGCTGGATGTTGTTCCGTTTGATGTTCGGCGCGGGCTTGATTAAAATTCGCGGCGATGCCTGCTGGCGCAATCTGACCTGCATGATCTATCATTATGAAACCCAGCCCAATCCCCACCCGCTCAGTTATTTTTATCACCAAATGCCGGCCGTGGTTCATTGGGGCGGGGTTTTATTCAATCACTTTGTCGAATTGATCGTGCCGTTTGGTTTATTCGGCCCGGCCCGCATCCGCCGCACCGCCGGCCTGATCACCGCCATTTTTCAAATCATTTTAATTTCCAGCGGAAATTTGTCCTGGCTCAATTGGCTGACACTGTTGATGTGTATCCCGTGTTTTGACGATCGGTACATCGAGCGGCTGAAAATTTTTAACATGCCCAAAATCAAATTCAAGATTGTGCCTACGCTGTACATGATTCCTAGGATTCTAGTTTTAGCGGGCTTTGCCGCTGTGGTGGTCTACTTAAGTATCAATCCGGCTTTGAATTTGGTCAGCACCCGCCAGGCCATGAACACCTCATACGACCGCTGGCATTTTATTAACAGCTACGGAGCCTTTGGGAGCATAGGTAAAGTGCGCGGCCAAGTGATTGTGCTCGGCACACAGGACGAAGTGATTACCCCCGCCACCAAATGGACCGAATATGAATTCAAATGCGCGCCCGGCGATGTCACCCGCCGTCCGTGCCTGATCACGCCCTATCACTATCATCTCGACTGGCAGATTTGGTTTTCCGGAATGCACCAGCACCTGGACGAGGAGTGGCTGTTCCGCCTGGTGGTGCGGTTGCTGCAGAATGAACAGGTCATCAAGGATCTATTCGCGATGAATCCGTTTGGGGACGCCCCGCCTAAGTTTATAAAAATGGATTTGTACAAATATGAATTCACCGGCTTGCCCGCCTGGCCGCAGCGCTGGTGGAAGCGGCAATTGGTGCGCGAATACATGCCGCCCGTGTCCCTCGACAATCCGCAGGCGCAAAAATACGCGGCCCCAAATTGAGACGTCACTCGCGCGACACACTTATGAGTAGGGCTAGACTCAACTAGGCATTGATCCACCCCGATAGAGGGGAATGCTGGGAAAAATCACCGCCGCTATTGGCTTACTCGCGATCTTCTTCGAGCCTTCCCTCGCCCGCGCCACTTACACGCAACAAGCCGTCACTATTATGAAAAATTCGGCGTGCGCCCAATACAGCTGGAAAAGCCGTGGCAAGGCCCCCGCCGGCTACATCAAGGGCGTAGGATTGAGTTTCGCGCGCAGCCTGTGCCGCTTGAAGCTCGCTGGGAAACCCAATGAGCTGGCCCTCTTAATGAGCGCGGCAGCGGCGAGCGGCGCCAGTAAAGATGCGCTCACTCATTATAAAAGTCTTTTCACGGCCAACCAAATCCGCACCGACATTCAAGGCGCGGAAGCGTTGCGCGCGCTTTACACACTGGGTTTAGGTTTAGGCATGCGCGAGAGCTCCGGAGCCTACTGCGAAGGCTGGGACACCTCGGCCGGCTCCAACCGCCCGTCCAACGAAGCGGAAGCCGGTCTGTTTCAGGCCAGCTACAATTCCATGGGTGCCTCCCAATATCTCAAGCAACTCTACAGCGAATATTTATCTGATCCGAGCCGCTGCCATCTGGCGGTGTACAAGGAAGGTGTCTCCTGCCGCGCGCAGAAGGTTCTTGGCACCGGAGCCGGCGCCGCTTATCAGACCTTTACTAAATCTTGCCCGGCGTTTGC